>JAYVRS010000813.1:0-4221 GCA_043776185.1 Bryobacteraceae bacterium
CTCGTTGGCGAATTTCGGAATGGATAATTCCTTTTCTGTCCGTTTTCTCATGATTCACTCCTCTAAAACACGCCGCTCCAGATAGTCTTTTTTCTGCCCAGCATCCAGTTCGTACGCGGTGATCACTCTGATGTTGCCTTGCCTCTCGGTCATGACGACGGCTAACAGTCGAAGCTTGGCCGTTTCGCCGTAATAGACCCATCGCAGTTCGCCATCCGCATCCTGTTCATAAATCAAAATCGGGCTGATGGCCAGCGCTTGCTCCACTTCCCCAGGTTCCAGTCCGTGGGCCTTGATCTTCTTAAGATTGTGCCGGTCCCAGTCAAACATCACCTTCATTGTATATGCAATGCATCTCTTGTGGTAGGGAGAGCACCCGCCTTGCGGCTGTGGAGTTCTTCACCTGGTCGCTGAAGTTACGAGGCCCAGAGGTCCCAAGAACCGGCGTCCCCAAAGGTCGCTCGGTTCGAGAAGATTGGCACGGCCCGTGTCCGTCCCAGTCTAACTGTCCGTTGCACTGACAGGGATCTCCTACAACAATCGCCGCTGGGCCAGCGCCAGCTTGCGCGACAAACGCTCCCACCGCCGCGCAATCGTGGGCGAAATGGACTTGCCTTGCCGCGCGTGCGGCGAGGCTGGATCTCCGGCCTGACGGTCGCGATTCGTAAATAACAGACAACGAACCCCGACCGTCAGGAAGGGGATCTCACCAGCCGGAGGAACTCTGACACCTGTCCGGGTGGTTGCAGACTTCAGCGCTGCCGCCGCGCGTATGCGCAGCTAGAATTTTAGCCGCGAACGAAGTGAGCGGGCCAAAACACCGCTCCCAAAAAACCAACCGGGTTGGGCCCTTCATCAGGCCCCTAGCCAGGCCTCAATCGGAAGCTGTAAATGCCTTTCTCAACTGAGACCCGGCTTCCTTTCGAGCATTTCGAGGACGGTTTTGCGCAGAACGAAGTCAGTAAGAAGCTGATTTAAAGGGATTTATTGGAAAATCGTACCACCCCGGTGCACCCCGTGGATGGTCCTGTTTTCCGTGGATGGTCCTGTTTTCTCCACAGGAACTTAGGTTTGACGCTATCATCACGGCACGTTATCTTCGCTTGTTCAACCTTCCGGCCGTTCCGGCTTGGGCGAGGTCGAATCTGACGAACCGGTCACGCAGGTGGGCGGGTAAGCCGCTAATGCGCTCACCCGGCAGATGGCGGTTAGTTATTTGCGGAGGATTGCGATGATTTCGCTTCCTCCCGCTCCCGTTTTGCCGACGGTGAACCCCAGCAACGCATATCCTTGAGTGCCAGCCTCCTGCAACTCCTTTTCCATAGTTGATGATCTGGTGGTGGCCAGAAGCCGATAAGAGGATTGTGGCCCACCGCTCTTTAGGGAATCGAGTTCCATGATGACAGCTACTTCCTTTCCGCCCGTCGCTGATTCGAAGACGGTCTGGTCCAGGTACGTATACCCCCCGTCCGCCAATTGCTGTATCTCGGTTTGCATAGTCGAGGTCCTGGTGGTCGACAGCAGTCTATATTTGGGGATTTCCTGGCCAGAAACAACGGGATGATCCTTCACCATTGCAATGATGACTTGCCCCCCGTTCGCCGCCTTGCCACCCATCACCTTGCTGAAGCGATAACCGGCGGCCGCCGCTTCGTTCAGCTCTTTCTCCATCGTAGACGTCTTCGACGTTGCGAGCACTCGGTAGTCGAACCGACGATCTGCGGCATGTGCGCCTAGACTCAACGCCAGGGCGGCGCCGATTGCCGCGATCACTTGGGCCGCTTTTCGAGCAGGGCTCGTGCCGCGATGATTCTGGAACTTATTGAAGTTAAACATTTTATTTTCTCTTTCTCTTTGCTAATAACTTTGTCTCTTATGGATCGGTCTCTACCGATTTCCCAACCGCTGAAGGTCTGGTGAGCGTCGCTTCGTGCCAGGGGCAGCGACTCGCTGGTTAGAGTTCTGACCTGACGCTCCGCTTTGAATAATCCACTCGGCGGCGACGGCATTGATTACCCAGCCCGATCCCATCAGCACTGCTTTGGTCAATTCATCGGGCTTGCCAACTAACAAGAAATATGGGATGTGAGTCAACACCTGCGTGCCGGCGCCCATCCCGATCGCATAGCCGCGAATCATCCAGGCACCGTGTGTCGCGAAGTCGCGGCGTCGGATGGCATCGACCGCCAGGATGATTGCCATCGCCATTGCTGAGCCGAACCCGATGCGAAGTAAATAGAGGATCTCGCCGTCGCCCTTGGGCCACGGATAGAAGTTGGCCATCCACAGCCCCGTCAGCGCAACCACCAGTCCGAGAACCACGAGGAGCCGCCCAACTGCGCGGTGCCACCCGGGCCTGCGACGCCGCAAGGCCGGGGTAAACTGGAACGCGCCCAGCAGGCTGTACGGGATGACGGCCAGAATATGCAACGCCACTGGTAGGGGTGCCGCGAAGAATCGGGTGTTCGCTTCCGTCATTTTTGAACCTAGTGCCAACTCGGCCAGCCTGGCCATGCCGGCCACAACCGGCACGACGCTCAACAAGATCAACATGCCGGGGGTGAAGTATGCGGACGGTTGCGAGAGTGGTTTCGCCGTCATTTGGTTGGTTTGGTGAAGCGTAGGCCAACCATCGCGACGACATCGTTACGCGCTCCGCCCTGGCCTTGGCCGAAAAGGCCGGTCATATAGTCGCGGACCTCAAGGCGCACGTGAACCTGACGGAAACCGGGCCGGAAGCTAAGCTCGCCGCCAGCGCTTAGGTATGGCGCAAACTGGTGTCTCGGATCGGAATCGTTGCGGCGAGAGATATAGCTGCGCGCGCCCCCGCCGCCCCCGGCAAAGGGGCTGAAGGCTATGGTAGAGCCGACCTTCCATTGGGTTGAGCGGGCTTCAGCGCCGAGATCGTACGTGAATATGTCGAGCTTTGGCGTGCCGAAGCTAGCGACGTCGCGGCTGCGCGCCCAACCGAGGGTACTCGTGATGGCCAAGTGAGGCCGAACGACGTATGAAAGCTGGGCAGCCGTCAGGTTGGCGCGTTTGATGGCTCCTCGCTGGGCACCGGTAGGAACGAGGGTGCCCGACGCGATGAGGAACTCCCATTTTGGTTTCGGCTCGGTCACGCTTTGCTCTTGGACGGGTTGCTGCTCGGCCACGGCTTGCGCAACCACGGTTCGAGCCCCACTGGCGAGGATGACGACCGCGAGTGCGACGGGGGCGATACGCTTGTATTTGGCGCTCTTGGCGCGAGGGACGGTGCTTGATTTTGTTGTGGTGTGGTCCATGCTGACGTCTTCTTTCTGTTCTTCTGTGTATGTCGTACACAAATTAGCGTATGATATAAACAGTAGTCCTGTCAATAGATTTTTATGGAAGGAGCGACATGGCAAGGAGGACGGGGCAGAAGGACCAAAAGAGCCATGCGCCAAAGCCGGCGCAGCCGCGCGTGGCGGGCCTAACGGCAGCCGCCAGCGCCGAAGGCAATGGCGAGGAGCTTCGAAAACGAAGTGGGTTGCTCTGGGACGATCAGTTGCGGCCAGGGCGTGGGCCGAAACCGGCGGCGAGTCGTGAGGACGTTGTACAGGCTGCGATCACCGTTGCAGATAAGGACGGTCTCTCCGCGCTAACCATGCAAGCGGTCGCGGAACCACTCGGGTTCACGACCATGGCGCTTTACCGCTATTTTCCGAACAAGGAAGCGCTGATCGATGCCTCGGTGGACGCGGCGATGGGGATGCCGCCGCAAAAGAGTGGCCCGCGAGAGGGATGGCGGATCGAAGTGAAGCACTGGGCTTACGCCAAGCGGGCCATGCTATGTTCGCGGCCTTGGCTGGCGGAGCTGCCATTCGTCGCGGCACCGCATGGACCCAACTGGCTAAGCTGGCATGAAGCGCTCTTGCAAGCCTTGTCGGACACGGGTCTGAGCCCCGAGGACATGATGGACATGCTCAGTGTAGTCCATGGATATGTGAGCGGAAGCTCAGATACGGCAATATCGCTGGCGAGAGCTGTGTCCCGCGGCATTTCAATCGAGCAATGGGCGCAGGCGGTGGGGGCGGACCTTTGTCGCGCGATCAACAACCCGCGCTATCCGATTCTGTCCGCCATTCTTTCGTCGAAATCGGGAGGCATCTCAGAGGCGTCGCCGTTACCGGCGCGTGGCGGCCGCCCACGTACGATGGACGAGAGCTTCGATTTCGGCCTTGAGCGTGTCCTCGACGG
>JAYVRS010000814.1:0-4218 GCA_043776185.1 Bryobacteraceae bacterium
CCCGCAGTACGCGAACCCGTCGTCGCCCGCCTGCTGCAATTCCTTTTGAAGAGTGCTGGTCTTTGACGTCGCCAGCAGCGTGTACTGCTTACTGGCCGAAGGGGCACCCAAAGTCTTCGTCATCACGACGATCACTTCCTTGCCGCCTATGGACGATTCTCCACCCATGACGCTGCCGAAAACGAACCCGGACTCAGCGGCTTGGTTCATCTCCTTTTCCATGGAGGAGGTCTTCGAGGTGGCCAGTAGGCGATAGTCGAATTTCTGGCCAGTCAATACCGTGGCGAAGAGGGAGAAAGCGAGCAGGACTTTGACCATAATTATGATAGTCGCATGGATCTACTGGCGGAGATTTCGAAGGGCACGGGTATGCGCTTGGGCGAATTGGGTGATTTGGTGGATGAGGGCTTGGCGAGCCTGGAGGGGCGGCGTGTAGGATTCGGGGGAGTCGTGCTAGGTGAGGTTGCTTTGGAGGAAGTAGGCGGCGAGGGCGAGAAGCAGTGCGGGGAGCGAGGAATAGCTATTCCGCATGGGAGTGGATTTTATTGTCTCTCGATTTCTTTCACTAGAGCCGCCCGGTTGGAATTGAATGGGGCGCGGTCTATTGCCTAACGATGACGTGTTAGACGAACGCGGCTCGTCCGTTGTGGTCGGTTGCGCCTGATTAGACGGTGGAACTTCGACAGGATTTCTGCTGGGGAGGGGAAGAATCCCTTGACCGCTGTTGAAGATTTCCACTGATTAGGTAGGTCCTTGCCTCTTCCGAGTTAAATTATCCGGTTTCGCTCATGCAAATGGCCTACTTTCCGGATTGATTGCGCATTTGTAACTGTTAGTGTTGAAAGTTTGCATTCAGATCAAGGAGATCAAAATGGCTGATGAGATTATCATTCCCGAACAGTTGCGTAAACAGTTGTCGACTAACATTGCGCCGAAAGAATTCCAGAACCCTTTGCCAGTGACCATTCCGGCCCTGCAAAAGCGGCTGCAGGAATCTAACGTTGTTCCGACGGTACCCATGGAGAAGTTTCAGGCGGCGCTGAATCGGATCAAGCCGGAGGCCACTGTGGCGCTTACCGAAGAGGCCAAGGCCTCCGTGCAGGCGCTACGGCCGAACGTGCGCCGGCTGCACGGGACGCGCATCGCGCTTTCCTGGTTCCCGTTTCCGACCGTCGTCTCGCCCTGCGCCGACAAGTTTGGATATCTTTCGAGCCAGGCGGTGCGGACGGCATCCGCACTCCCCTTCAATCCGGCCAATTTAGCGTTGCTCGCGCAGTTGGGCGATCTGATGGGGGATGCGGGGCGGGATCCCAATCCCTCCAATCAGCTACCGGGTCCGGGTGTTACACCGATCCCGGCCGGATACACCTACTTCGGACAATTCGTTGACCACGACATTACTCTTGACGTGTCATCGTCGCTGGATGCGGCCACGGACGCGAATACAATCAACAATATGCGCAGCGCTGCTCTCGACCTCGATTCGCTGTATGGCGGCGGTCCTGGTCTCGATCCATTCATGTACGCTTTCCCCACTGGTTTGCTCCCGGCCACGGCTATTAAACTTCGGCTCGGCGGACCCAATCTGCAGTCTGGTCCCGGCGGACCCAGCAGCAACGGAACCCCGTCCGGAATGACCATCAAGACAGACTGGGACGTTCCCCGCTTGGCCCCAGACAATACTGCAGTGATTGGTGATCCGCGCAATGACGAAAACCTGATTGTGAGCCAGTTTCATCACGCGATGATCCGCTTTCACAATGCGGTGATCGACCTGATGGTGGTGGCATTTCCTAGCAGCCCGGGCGTGGACCTTTTCGCCGAGGCCAAGAAAATCGTGACGCATCATTACCAGTTTGCGGTGGTGAACGATTTTCTTAAACGCGTATGTGGCGCGGCGGCGGTGGGCAACGCCCTGGGTAGCGTGGTGGCGCCGATCGGTAGCGCCTTTCGGATGCCCGTCGAGTTCTCGGTTGCCGCGTATCGATTTGGCCACAGCATGATTCGGGACCGGTATTGGCTGAACTTTAACTTCACCAATCAACCGCTATCCGACGCATTTGCGTTCATCCGCAATCCACACCTGCCGGCGCGCTCTAACTGGCTCATCGATTTCAACGCGTTTTTCGACACGGGCATTCCCGTTCCCGTCAACAACAAAGCCCGCAAGATCGACAGTTTCCTGGCCAACGGGCTGGAGAGCCTCCCTGGCTTCACGGGGATGATGGCGGTGTTAGCGGCCAGAAACCTTCGGCGTGGCTTGGCGTTGGGGCTTCCGAGCGGCCAAGCGATGGCGACTGTGTTCGGGATCACACCGCTCACTTCGGCCCAACTGACGAGTGGTCTGCCGGTCGCGGAAGTCGCTCTGCTGAACTCCAACGGTGGCGTGCTCCTCACGAAGACGCCGCTTTGGTATTACATCTTGCGCGAGGCGGCGGTGGTAGAAAATGGGGACCGATTGGGCCCGCTGGGCGCCAAGATTGTGGCCGACACCTTCGTCCGGATGCTGAAGCGGGACGCCACTTCGTACTTAAATGTCGCCGGGGGATTCAGCCCAAGCCTTCCCACGCTGGCTTCCACGGTGCCTGGCGACTTTACCGTTGCGGACCTAGTGGCTTTTGCTGGCGTCACAAAGCCATAGCCTGCCGTGAGCATTGAACCGAGAGGGAACTTCCGAGTTCCCTTTCGGTGGATTGGGCTCCGCACAAAGCCAACGATAGGTTTCGCGGTTGAAGCGCATACAAGATCTGGTTGGATGAGTTTCTGGGTGTATCGGAGGATCAGCGCGACTTCTGGCTCCGCGGGAATGGAATGACCACGAAGCAGGATACAGCAGATGCCGGTGATGGGGCGCCAAGTCGCCCCGTGACCGAAGCAGAACTCTGGAGAAACCTATGTTAAATAAATTGACTTTCACGCTCGCCTTGGCACTTGCCGTCACCTTCCCGGTGTCCTCGTTTGCCAAAGATCAAGATGCGATGTCTTCTTCGAAAATGTCAAAGAAGATGAAGATGGACGCCATGAAGGGCATGTCGATGGAAGACAAGGCCGGCGTGTTCGACAAGATGAGTGACGCCGACAAGATGATGGCCTCGAAGATGGCGGGTCACGACATGAGCAAGATGCCTTCCTCCGACCGGATGTCGATGATGGAGAAAATGTCCGTTGCCGACAAGGCTGCCGCCTTCGACAAAATGCCGGAATCAAAGCGCATGTCCATGATGAAGCCCATGGACAAGATGGACAAGATGGACAAGATGGATAAGAAACAATAAGCGTATCGGTGGAAGAACGGCACCTGTTCGCGATTCGCTGGCAATTCTCGCGGGCGTGCGTGCTCATTATCTAGTGAGCCAATGACGCGTACTAGGGTTGAGGAGACGCTACCCTGGCACGCATTTGCCTTGAGTGGTTTTATCAGTGGGTGGGCGTGCGCCGGCGTTGGCGGAAGGAGAGTCGAATTTACTCTTCATTGGGTGTTTGGCGGGATGGTGTTTTTAATGTCACTTACGTTGCGGTTACTGGGTGAGGTCAGCACTTTGCGGCCCCGAACGTCGCTACGCGACGCCCTCCTGGTCGTGTTAAACGATCTGCACTCCGCAAGAATTTCCGCCGGAGGTTGAAGGACAACGGTGCCCGCATGGCCTACGCGAGGGTCCAATTATTCACTCCCGAGGGCATCGGTTGCGGGAACGGCTCCTTCCCGTCGGGGTTAAATTTGGGATAGACTCTATCGAGGCAGGCATTGGAACTATTGGTTCCTTGGTCCGTAGGGGATTGGACCCCTAGGATCGGTAGTATTGCCAGTGATTGAAGGAGTCTTCATGCGACAGTCGATTTGTGTTTCGTGGTTAGCCCTATTCTGCTGCGCCAGTGCGCTTTGGGGCCAGGTTACTACGGCGACTTTCTACGCCACCGTGACTGACTCCAGCGGAGCGGTCATCCCCTCGGCCAAAGTTAGTTTGATTCATGAGGGCAACGGCACGTTAAGTGAAAAAGTCGCTGACGCCCAAGGCGAAGCCGTCTTCACGTTTTTGCGCGTAGGCCCCTATACTATTCGCGCCGAAGCCAAGGGCTTCAAACGCCAAGAGTCTACTGGCTTCGAACTTACGGCCGGTACGCAGGTGCGCAATACGTTTTCGCTCGAGATCGGTGCGGCCACGGAGACCGTGCACGTGGAGGCGAACGTCCCGTTGATCAATACCGCCTCCTCGGAAC
>JAYVRS010000815.1:0-4215 GCA_043776185.1 Bryobacteraceae bacterium
GGCCGGAGTTATGGGTGTTCTTGCCGGTGGAGTAAGGCCAGGAGGCCATCCCCACGACTGGGAGTCACCGGTTGGTGCGGGCGGCGGTGACGCGATCAACAAGTTTGTAGGCGTCGCCTTCGAAGGGTCTCACTTTGAGCTGGTGGGGCGGATCTCCTTAAGCGAGCGATACACTCCCAGCGGCGGATAGGGGCCTTGACGTCCCCCAATCAAGTGCCCAGGCATTCGAGCCCGCGTCGGGGCTTCAGGCCACTGGATTCTTACGACCCACTCGCCCTGGCTGCAATCATTCGTCGAAGTGCAGCCCGGTTGGTTGTAGAATACGCGAGTAGTGAGCCAACTGAACTGGAAAGTCCTAAAAACAGGTTTTGCCCGACTGGCCCTCCTTTCTGCAATCCTCGGCGCGCCGGTTCAGAGCCACGCCCAGCAGCGGACTCCGGCTATGAGCCAACGTCAATTTCTGGATCGCTACTGCGCGGCGTGCCATAACCCAAGCATGAAGAGCGGGGACCTCGATCTGGTCCACGCCGACTTATCCAAACTCTCCACCGAACCCGAACGGTGGGAGAAAGTGGTCCGTAAGCTGCGCACGGGCGTCATGCCGCCTCCGAATGTGCCTCAGCCCGCCGGTGCCGATCGTCTGGCGATTTTGAAATCGCTCGAGTCGTCGCTGGATGCGGCGTCGGCTGCCAAACTGAACCCCGGCCGCACCGAAACGCTCCGGCGTCTGAATCGAACCGAGTACCAGAACGCGATCCGGGACCTCCTGACCTTGGATATCGATGCCGCATCGCTTCTGCCGGCCGACGAAAGCGGTCACGGTTTCGACAACGTCAATGTTGGCGACCTCTCGCCCACGCTCTTGAACCGCTACATCTCCGCCGCGCAGAAGATCAGCCGTTTGGCTGTGGGAACGCAATCCTCGCTCCAGAACGATACCATCCGTCTGGCCGCTGACCTCACGCAGGAAGATCACTTGCCGGGGCTGCCGGTTGGCACGCGTGGGGGCGTATCCACGCCTTATACGTTCGCCCAGGACGGCGAGTACGAAATCCAGATCTCGCTCATGCGAGACCTGGCGGGAATCATCAGCGGCTTGCGCGACGGGCGCTCGCACGAGATGCTGCTGCTGATTGACCGCGCGCCCGTGCATAGCTTCGCGATCTCACGAGCGGCGCTGGGCAACGAAACGCTGAACGAGAAGGTCCTGAAAGCGCGAATTCCCGTGAAGGCCGGCCCGCATCTCTTGGCCGTCACTTTCGTGAAGGAGGGCTCATCGCTCATCGAAACTCCCCGGCAGCCCACTGAATCGCGCTTCAACGACCGGCGCTATCCGCGCACCGCACCCGCGGTGGACCAGATCTCCATCACCGGGCCTTTTACGCCAAAAGGTAGTGGCGATACGCCAAGCCGCCGCCGGCTGTTGGTCTGCCGTCCCCCCACTTCGAACGCGCCTCAAGAAGAAAAGTGCGCGACCCAAATCCTCTCGACACTGATGCGGCGCGCCTACCGCAGCCCGGTCGCCGAAGCCGACCTTGCCGGCCCGATGGCCTTCTACCGCAACGGGCGAGCCGAAGGCGACTTTGACCAGGGCATCACCATGGCCGTGACGGCCGTGCTCACCAACCCCAGGTTCCTGTTTCGGGTGGAAAGCGATCCCGGCAAGCTTCCGTCGGGCGGCGTGTACCGCATCAACGATCTCGATCTGGCATCGCGGCTATCGTTCTTCCTGTGGAGCAGCATTCCTGACGACGAGTTGTTGCTTGTCGCGGCGCAGGGCAGGCTGAGTCAGCCAGGAGAGCTCGAACGGCAGGCGCGCCGCATGCTCGCCGATCGCCGGTCGTTCAATCTCGCCACCAACTTCGCTGGACAGTGGCTGCGGCTCCGCAATATCGATGCGGTAGTTCCCAGCGGCAATCTGTTTCGGGACTTCGACGATAACCTGCGTCAAGCCTTCCGGCAGGAGACCGAACTCTTCTTCGACAGCATCGTGCGCCAGGATCGCAGTGCGCTCACGCTCCTCAAATCGGACTACACCTTCCTCAACGAACGCTTGGCCAAGCACTACGGCATCTCTGGCGTCTACGGCAGCCGGTTTCGTCGCGTCAGTCTCCCGCCCGAAAGCCAGCGCGGCGGATTGCTGCGCCAAGGTAGCGTGTTGTCGGTGACGTCTTATGCCACTCGCACTTCGCCGGTGCTGCGCGGCGTCCTGATTCTGAAGAACATCATCGGCGCGCCGCCGCCAGCGCCGCCGCCGGACGTGCCCGCGCTCGATGAGACGACGGTCGCCGCCAATCTGCCTATGCGCCAGCGCTTGGCCGCCCACCGCGACAGCCCGGCCTGTGCGAGCTGTCATCGCACCATCGATCCCGTCGGCTTCTCGCTGGAGAACTTCGATGCCATCGGGCATTGGCGGGACTTGGAGGTCGAAGATCAGCCCGTCGATGCGTCGGGCGCGGTCCCGGGTGACCGCTCGTTTTCCGGGGTGGGTGGGCTCGAAGACGCGTTGCTGCGCCATCCGGAAGTGTTCGCTAGTACGCTGACCGAGAACCTGCTGATCTTTGCGCTTGGACGAGGGGTCGAGTCTTACGATGCTCCCGCCCTGCGCAAGATCGTCAACGCCGCGGAGAAGGATAGCTACCGGTTCTCGTCGATCATTCTCGGTATCGTGAAGAGTGCTCCGTTTCAAATGCGGCGCACTGAAAAGGCCAGTACCCAGTAGCAAGGAAAGCATGATGTTTCTCACGAAAAAAGCGATTCCGCGACGGGCTCTGCTGCGAAGCGCGCAAGCGGCGCTCGCCCTGCCCCTGCTCGACGCGATGATTCCTGCCGCCACCGCGTGGGCCGCCACCCCGGCCAAGCCCGTCCGCCGGCTCGGCTTTGTGTTCATCCCGATGGGCTGCGATCAGGACCGCTGGACGCCGGCTGGGACAGGCAAGCTCAATGAGCTCTCCCCGATTTTGCAGCCGCTCGCACCAGTGAAGGATCAAATCTCCGTCATCACGAACTTGCGCTTGCAGGGCGCGTATCCGGGTACGCACGATACGTCCAACTCCGCATTTCTGAGCGCGGCCAGCGCCAAACACACCGAGAGTTCCGACTATTTCTCGGGCACCACGGTTGACCAAGTCGCGGCCCGCGAGATGGGCCGCGAGACGCAAGTCGCCTCGCTTCAACTCGCCATGGACCTCAATCCGTTGGCCGGTGTTTGCAATAACGGTTACTCGTGCGTCTATCAGAATTGCCTCTCCTGGTCATCGCCCACCACCCCGCTTCCGTCCGAGGCCCATCCGCGCGTCGTGTTTGAGCGCCTGTTCGGCGAAGGCGGCAACGCGGACGCCCGGCGCGCGGCGCTGCGTAATCGCGCCAGCCTACTCGATTCGTTCACCAAGGAGATCGCCGGCTTTAAGCAGCGCCTCGGCGCTCCTGATCGCGCGCGGCTTGACCAGTATCTCGAGAGCGTGCACCAAGTGGAGCGCGAGATTTCGCGTGCCGAGCAAGCCGTAGTCGACAACAAGTCCCCTGATCTCGAGCGTCCCGTGGGCGTTCCCGCAGCCTTCGCCGATCACGCCAAGCTGATGTTCGACCTCCAGATTCTCGCCTTCCAGGCCGACATCACGCGAGTGATCGCCTTCCAGTTCACCCGGGAGCAGAGCAATCGGACGTATCCCGAGATCGGTGTCCGGGACCCTCACCATCCCACCAGCCATCACGGCAACGACCCCGTCAAGGTGGCGCAAATTGCGAAGATCAACACCTACCACATCTCCCTGTTCTCTGAATTCCTTCAGCGCATGAAGGCCACCAAAGATGGCAACGGCTCGCTCCTCGATCACACCGTTTACCTATACGGCAGCGGCATGGGCAATCCGAGCCTGCACGATCACGAAAACCTCCCGATCCTGGTCGCCGGCGGCAGAGCTTCTGGCCTCAAGGGCGGGCGGCACATCCGCTACGAAAAAGGAACGAACCTCGCCAACCTCCACCTCACGCTGCTCGATCAAGTGGGCGTTCGCGTGGATTCGTTCGGCGACAGCACGGCCAAGGTCGATGACCTCTTCGATCGAGTGGATGTGGGCTAGCACCATGGCCCTTACTTTTTCGGCGGTGGCCCAATGCCCTATACTCACCCCCAGGCAGTGGCGCGGGATTCATCCCGCGATCTCCTGGCCTGCCTCCCACCCGCCTAGCCCACAGCGTAAGCTGTGGGGTGAC
>JAYVRS010000816.1:0-4214 GCA_043776185.1 Bryobacteraceae bacterium
GTGATGACGCAGAAAAGTATGGCGAGGCCCAGGTCGTCGACAACAAACATTCGCGCGCGCTCCTTAGCGGAAGACGATCAAACTCTCGACCGCGATTTCGCTGCCTTTTGAGCCTGGATAAGGCTCGCCCAGCACCACCAGACGCACGGTGTGTTTCCCGTTCTTCAGGCCAAACGCGTGCCACAGATCTTCTCCGTACTTGGGGCGGTCCTCGTCAGGATAGACGTCCACCGTTCGGTCGAGCTTTCCGTCCAGGTAGACCGTCATTTTGCCACCCGTCGGCAGATAAGGGCCGACGATCATCCCTCCCGTACCTTCGAACGCGATCAAAGCTTCGGCACCCTTGGCACTCGTCAGTTTCCCTTGGTTCGTGCGCCGTGGAGAGACTTTTGTGGTCGCCCAGGCACCGGTCCAGGACCACCGCGCATCCTCAACCTGAACCCGCTCCACCGGTGAGCCGTAGTCGTCCCACAGCTCCAACTTCGCCGCTTTAGGCACTTGCGATTTGATGCTCAACCGTTCTCCATTCAGCTTCCCGCCGTTCTTTTCCACCAGGGCCACGGTCCGCTTCATGGTGCTGTCCACAATCGTCTTGAATGTAAAATCGGTGTACGAGAATTTCTGGTCCGCAATGGCCGGAATACCCGATTTCCAGGCGTCGGGGATCTTCTTGTAGCCCAGCACCACGCCGATGATGCCGGCGGCGCTCGAAGGATTGCAGTCCGAGTCCTGCCCGCAGCGCAGCGAGATGTTGATCGTCTGGCCCATATCGCCCTTCCCGTATAGCAAACCTAGGGCCACGTAGGCGCCGTTTAGCTTGGCGTCGATATTAAAAGGCTGCATCGCGCCTTCCGGACACGGCTCCCGCTTGTTCCATTTCGCCTCAATCTGGTTCCAGACACGGATCCAATCGTCGGGCGCTGCCTTCGACCAAACCAGTAAGTCCGCCACCGCCATGGCGTACGGCGATTTCGCGGGCAAACAAGCCAAGCCGGCTTCGACGATCCGCCGGGGATCGCTTTCAAAGAAGGCCGCCGAATACATGCACGAAACGAACATGCCCCCATAGATGCCGTCGCCGTAGTTCATCACCCGGCCCGCGCGCCAACTGAGATCCACCGCCGCTTGCGGCAAGCCCGGAGCCATCAGGCCGATGAAGTCAGCTTCGATCTGAAAGTCGATGTCATTGGCGTGGGAATTGTACTTGGGCGTGCCCGCCAGCGCCGCCGGCACCCCACGTTTCAAGGCCCGCCGTGCCGCCAAATTCGCATGCCACAGCTGATACTTGGCATTCTTGAACATGGCGCCAAAGTCTTCCGTCGTCGCATTCAGCCCCTTGTCGTCAAGCACCTTGGCCAGGGTCATGTCGACGTACAGATCGTCCTGTTCCAAGGCGTTGCTCACCCGCTCCGGCTTCCACTCGGGAATCGACGCTTCTGGAACAATCTGATTGCGGAAGCGAAACTCAGTGGGAGCGCCGTGGCTAACGCCAATCATCTGGCCGGCCCAACCCCCTTCCACCTTGTCGCGCAGATCGGCCATGGAAATTTCGCGGGTTCCTCCGGGCGCCGAAATCGCGCGGAACGAAAGAATCAAGGAAAGCGCGGAAACCGCGATCACCAGTAAGGGGATGCGCTTCATGGGGACACTCCTTTTGGTGAACCGGTTCACCAGGAAAGACAGTATCATCTGGAGCCTTGGCAAGTCAAGACGTGAACCGGTTCATCGAGATGCCAGAAAGCTTTCAACGGCCCCCCGAGTAGGAATCGAACTTCCGGCCCCGTTCCGGGTCACGCTTAACGCCGCTGCGGCGTTGGCCACTCGCGCCGCCTCGCCTAGCGTCAGCCCCTCACCAATCAGCGCGGCAAAGTATCCGGCGAAGCAGTCCCCAGCCCCGGTTGTGTCCACTGCCTCCACCACCACACCCGCCAGGCGCAGGCATTCATCCCGGGTTTTTACCAGCGCTCCGGCCGGCCCCAAGGTGACCACGTCCGCCCTTCGCGCCAACAGCGAATGCTGCCGCACCTGCCGTTCCAGTTCCTCCACTGAAGCCGCCAGCGGTAACCCCGTCACGCCAGAATACTCCGTCTCGTTAACGATCAGAACATCGGTGTCCGCTAGCAGAACGGCAGGAATGGGTTGGAAGGGAGACGGATTCAGGATCGTGGTCGCCTCGCGGAGGCGCGCCGTCCGAAACAGCCGGCTCACTTCGTCCAGCGGCACCTCTAACTGCGCCAGACAGACGTCACCCGCGAACAGCGGCACCTCTCCTTCGAGCGCCGCCACGTCCACCTGGCCGTTGGCCCCCGGAATCACCACAATCGAGTTCTGCCCGTCGGTGCTCACCAGGATCAAGGCGGTCCCCGTCGGTACGCCCGCTAGCGAGCGCACCAGCGAAACATCGACGTTCTTCGACGCCAGGAAGGCCAACAGTTCTTTGCCCGCGCCGTCGTCACCGACGGCTCCCACCATGCGCGTCGCGCAGCCCGCCAAAGCCGCCGCCACCGCCTGGTTGGCCCCCTTCCCCCCGGGAAAGCGCTCCAGCCCCGTTCCCAGGATCGTTTCACCGGGGCGCGGCTGCCGCGGACAGAAGCCAACGATATCCAAATTGATGCTGCCGAGTACGAAGACCATCGGCATAGATTTCTTGCTCAAGCGATCAGGATAGCCTAATCGAACGCGATTTTATTTGGCATGGTGCACGATCAACCGGGATGCCATCATCCATGGTTTTCTTAGGCAGGAGTCAGCGACGGCTCGCCAGCTTATAAAACGCGTAGTTGATTCGCCACTTCTCTTCCTGCCCTGGGGAAACTCCACAAAACCAAAAGCGCGTGCCGCGGTAATAACCGTTCTGCAGCATCGGGCCGGAGCACCTTCGCTACCAGTAGACCATTTGTAATTTGTATCTCGGGGGTAATCGGCCGCCGCGGCAAATGCCATCTTCATCAATATGAATAGCTAGCCATAACGCCACCGGTGGTTTCATAGTTTTACCCTAGCTCCCGGGTGCGACCCAGGCAACCGCATGCTCCCCCGAAAAAGTGCGGGGTCTGGCGGGGAGAGGGAACCTGTCGAAGGGCTCGGGCGACGCCACCGGCAACACCGGTTACTCCAACCAGCCCGTCAGCGTTAAGGCACCCGAACATTGCGCCAGTAGGCATTGCCCGCCACGCGGTCCGGAACCAGCACGCGCTGATAGAGGCGCAGAATCGTGGGCCGGCCGGCGTACGCTTGGAGCGGCACCTCCACCGTCTCCCAGGTCCGGCCATCGGTGCCGCCTTCGATGAGCTTCGACACCAGCCGGTCGTTGTCGGCAAAGATCTCGAGCAACCAGACGCGGCCTTTGTCCGCAGCCACTTCGACGCTCAGTTTGCCGGCGGCTGACGGGGTCACCACGCGGGTGAGGTAAGTCCCACGCACTTCGTCTCGCGGGTAGGTGGCGAGAGCGTCGCCCTCGAGATAGGTGTTGCCGCGCAATCCACGCAGGCCGCCGCCGGCCCCGCCGAAGCCGGCGTGCACCAGCTTCCAGTCGCGGTTCCAATAATGGGTGAGGTCAGCCAGGGTGAACAATTCGGCCGGCTGGGCGACCACCGCCGCGATGGGCAAGCGCAGCTCATGGGCATCGACGCTGCCGCCGTGGCGAGCGACGAACTGGACGCCAAGCTTCGTTGTCCGTTGCGCCAGTCCGGTAACACTCTCGTCGACATCGGGCCGCACCGGCACGCCGCCCATGGCGTTGCCGCGGATACGGTCATGCAGTTGGGCCACCATCGATTCCGGTAAGCCGCGCATGCCCCGCATGGCGCCAACCACCGCGCCGGCGTTGGCGGCGTTGCAATCGGCATCGGTAAAGTCGCCGGCTTGGAAGGCGTGATTGACGGTCTGCAGATAATCGCCCTCGCCAAACCAGACGCTCATGGCCACCATCGCTCCGTTGGCGACGGCATTGTTCGTGGCCGGGTACTCGATTTGCCACTTCTGGTTCACCGCTTCGGCGACCGCCGCGGCGGGCATGCCCCGCTCGGCAAGCGCGATCACTTGGTCGATCGCCTGCCGGTAGGGCGACTTCGGATCGATCAGTTGCGCCGCCTTCTTCACCACCTGACGCGAGTCCTTCTCGACAAAGCCCAGGCTCACCATGCCCGCGATAAACACCGCTCCGTCGACGCCTTCGCCGTAGCCGTTCAGGTGTCCATACTGCCGCGCCATCT
>JAYVRS010000817.1:0-15222 GCA_043776185.1 Bryobacteraceae bacterium
CAGATCGCGAAACAGCCAGCCCATCGTATCGAAGCTCTCGGCGAGGTGCGCACCGCCCTCCCAATCGCCCCGACCCAGCGACGCCCGATAACCCGCCAATCCGCACAGCGCCGCCGGCACGCGGATCGACCCTCCCGTATCCGTAGCCAGCGCTGCGTCCGCCGAGCCTTCCAGCACGCTAGCCGCCGCGCCGCTGGACGACCCGCCCGTCAGCGCGCCCGCGTCGCCCGGCTGCAGACAATCGCCGAAGTCAGGGTTCTCGCCGGTCAGCCCGTAGGCCAGCGGATGCAGATGCGTCTTGCCCATCAGGACGGCACCCGCCGCGCGCAGACGCCGCACCACCCAGGCATCGCGAGTGGCCGACCCGCGCAGGTCTCGATAGAAAGCAGTGCCCAGCGACGTGGGCGCGCCCGCCACGTCGAAGCAGTCTTTCACCGAAACTAACAGGCCACTGAGTGAGCCACCTGAAACATCGCCCGTGGCCAATGTCCAGGCCAGATCGCGCCATAGATAGGTGTTTTGCCCGTGGTTGCCATTGCCGCGTTCCCAAGCCTCGCGAATCCGCACATGCATGTTATGTTTCAGTGTATGCCCCCCGCCGACGTTGAACACATGGCCGCCTTGGTGGCCTACACCAAACGTTCCCATCGAACGCCATACCCCGTGCCCTTCGGCGCGTCGATCGTCGCCTCGAAAACCGGCGAGACGCTGCTGCGGGCGCTGAACGCCGTGGCCCGCGAGTTCGATCCCAGTTCGCACGCCGAGGTTCGCGCGATCCGCTTAGCCACCAAGCGGCGCAAGAATTTGTCGCTCGCCGGCTACACGCTGTACACCACTTGTGAGCCGTGCCCGATGTGCATGAGCATGGCGTTGTGGGCCGGCGTCGATCGCGTGGTTTACGGCGCGACGATTGAAGACGCCACTCGCCATTTCGACCAGATTCATATCGCCGCCGATGAGGTTGCGCAGCGCAGCGACATGCGCTGCAATGTGATAGGTCCAGTTCTGCGCGACGAATGCTATGAATTGTTCTCGCATCCGGATTTCCGCAAGCCGGCCGCCAAGCGGAGGTCCAATGCCTGAGTTCCCCGGCCTCGCCGCACAAATCGCCGACCCCGCCCGCGTGCTCACCACCCCCGCCGTCCTCGATCGGCTCAGCAAAGACTTTTACTGGTACTCGCCCGTCCTCAAACGGCAATTGGCCGACAAGACCGGCGACATCGCCGTCGAAGCCATCGACGCGAACGAAGTGCTCGCCATCGCCCGCTATGCCCGTAAGCACGGTATCCCTCTCACGCCGCGCGGCGCCGGCACCGGCAACTATGGCCAATGCATCCCGCTCGAAGGCGGCATCATCCTCGACCTTTCTCGCATGGACCGCATCGAAGAGATCACCGCCGACGGCGTCGCCGTCTGCCAACCCGGTGTGCGCTTAGCCACCCTTGAACAGGAAGCGACCTCGCAAGGCTGGGAACTACGCAATTACCCGTCGACCTTGGCCAAGGCCACGGTGGGCGGCTTCCTGGGCGGCGGCTCCGGCGGCATCGGCTCCATCGCGCACGGCATGCTGCGCGACTTCGACACCGTGCGCGCCCTCGAGTTCGTCACCATGGAAGACGAGCCCCGCATCGTGCGCCACGAAGGCGCGGGCATCCACGAAATCCTGCATTGCTGGGGCACCAACGGCATCCTCACCCGCATCTGGCTCGCCTTGACGCCGGCCGTTGAATGGAGCCAATTCGCTGTCGCGTTTCCCACCTACGAAGCGGCCTATCATTTCGCGCGCGACATCGCCGAAGATGCGGCTTGGACGAAGCGGCTCGTCACCGTCTTTGAATGGCCCATCCCTTCGTTTTTCACCCCGGTCAAGCACGTGGTGGCGCCCGGCCAGGCGCTCATCTTCTTCATGATCGCCACCGCTCAAGCCGACGCCTTCCGCGCCGCCGCCGCAGCCGCCAGGGGCAAAGTCACCTTCGGCGCACCCTATACCGGACCCCGCACCCAGCCCCTCCTCAGCGACTACACCTGGAACCACACCACGCTCTGGGCCATGAAAGCCGACTCCCAGTGGACCTATCTCCAAGCCGGCTTCTCCCCCACCCAATGTCTGGAACAGTGCCGCCAACTGCGCGCCCGCTTCGGCGACGAGATCCTCTTCCACCTCGAGTTCATGAAGACCGGCGACGGCAGCATCATCCCCGGCTCCATCCCGCTCGTCCGCTTCACTACCGAAGTGCGGCTCAACGAGATCATTGCTTATTGCCTCGAAATCGGCATGTCCATCGCCAATCCGCACGTGAATCACCTAGAGGATTCCGGCCGCTTCCGCGCCGACAACGTCCAGTTACAGGCCAAGCAGCGTTACGATCCGCGAGGCTTGCTGAACCCCGGCAAGATGCTCAGCTTCCGCCCGGATACACAATCATGAAGACCTGGATCCCCGACGCGCGCCAGTTCGCTTACCTCACCTGGAAGCAGGTGGATGCGCTGCCCCGCGAAGAAACGCTGCTGATTCTGCCCACCGCAGCCATCGAGCAACATGGCCATCATCTGCCGCTGGCTACCGACACCCTGCTGAATAACTTACTGCTAGGCCGGGCGCTCCAGCACGTGCCGGCCGAGTGCCCCATGTATGCCTTGCCCCCGGTTTGCTACGGCAAGAGCAACGAGCACATCGGTTACCCCGGCACGCTCTCGGTGTCGGCGACCACCTTCATGGCCGTCATCCGCGACCTCGGCGCTAGCATTCACGCGGCGGGTTTTCGCAAACTCGTACTCTACAACAGCCACGG
Source organism: Bryobacteraceae bacterium (assembly GCA_043776185.1). Classification (GTDB taxonomy): domain Bacteria; phylum Acidobacteriota; class Terriglobia; order Bryobacterales; family Bryobacteraceae; genus JALHNI01. The sequence continues at coordinate 2,793 of JAYVRS010000817.1, forward strand.
CGGCAATACCTCGCTAGTGGATGTGATGGCCCGCGACTTGCGCGCCGAGTTCGGCCTCCGCACCTTCTCGCTCTTCGGCTCGCCCGGCGCGAGCTTCGACACCGTCAGCGAGCAGGAGCGGACCTACGGCTTTCACGCGGGCGAGATTGAGACGGCATTCCTGCTGCATGCGACCCCGGAACTCGTGCATACCGGCGAGTACACGTCGCACTACATCGCCCGCGTCGATCAGCCTGAGTTGCTAAAACCCGAAGGCTCCCACGCCAACTTCGCCTGGCTCACTCGCGACATCGCGCCCAGCGGTGTGATGGGCGACCCTGCCCCGGCCACCGCCGCCAATGGCGAACGCTGGGTGAACGAGGCCGCCCAGCGCATCGCCGAGATTCTGATGGCCATGTACCACTTTACCCCCCGCCATGATGCTTGATTGCGGCAACGGAGTTCGGCTGGAAAGCGGGCTCCGCTGCACGCTCTCCGATGGCACCACGCTGCTCTCAGACCACTACTATCCCGCCGGCCCCGGACCCTGGCCCACCCTGCTCATGCGCCAGCCCTACGGGCGCGACATCGCCTCCACCGTCGTCTACGCGCATCCCGTCTGGTTCGCGCGCCATGGCTATCACGTCGTCATTCAGGACGTGCGCGGTCGCGGCGACTCCGAAGGTGACTTCTACCCGTTCCGCCACGAAGGGCAGGACGGCGCCGAGACCATCGCTTGGCTCAACACGCATCCCGCCGCCAATGGCCGCGTCGGCATGTACGGCTTCTCCTATCAGGGCGCCACGCAGTTTCTAGCCGCCGCCGAGAATCCGCCGGGCCTGCGCTGCATCGCGCCCCACATGGCCGCGACTGACCTCTATCACGGCTGGTTCTATCATCAAGGCGCCCTCCGGCTGGCCTCCACTTTGGGCTGGGGCATCCAGATGCTGCGCGAGGACGCCCGGCGTCGCGGTCTACGCGAGGCCAGCGACCGCTTGGAGACCGCGTGGCGCAACCTGCCTGCCCAAGCCGGCGTAACACCTTACGGCGACCATCCCGCCATCGCCGATCCCGCGCTGCCCTCCTACGTGCGCGACTGGATGACGCACCGCGAGCCCGGCGACTATTGGAGTGCGCTCGACATCAGCACGCGGCTCCACCAGGTGCTCGTCCCCGCGCTCCACATTTCTGGCTGGTATGACTTGTATCTCGAAGGCACCATCGCCGGCTATCTCGCCCTATGCCACGGCGCGGGCACTCACTTCGCTCGCGAGCACCAATACCTGCTCGCCGGCCCGTGGATCCACCTGCCCTGGGGTGATCGCGTCGGTGACCTTCAGCTCGGCCCAGCCGCCAATCTCGACACCGATCGCCTGCTTCTGCGCTGGTTCAACCACTGGCTGAAGGATTCGGGCGAGTTCGCCGACGAACCCCGTATCCGCCATTTCGTGATGGGCAGGAACGAATGGCGCTTAGCCCCCGACTGGCCCGCTGGCGAGCCCGTTACACTCTTCCTACACAGCGGCGGCCATGCCAACTCCCGCCGCGGCGACGGCACGCTGAGCGCGGCCGCACCGGTCGAGGAAGAGCCGCGCGACATCTTCGTCTTCGATCCGGAAGTGCCCGTGCCTGGACCCGGCGGTGCCGTCGATCAGGCCACGCTCGAACTTGGCAATCATCTGCTCGTCTACACCACCGCCCCGCTCACCACCGCGGTGCATCTCTTCGGCCAGCCGCGTGTCACCTTGCATGCCCTCACCACGGCCGCGCAAGCTGACTTCACGGCGAAGCTGGTCCGTGTAACGCCCGCTGGCCGCGCGGACTTCCTCTGCATCGGCATCGCCCGCTCTTTTTGGCTCTTCAAAGACTACGCCGCCGGCGAACTACGCCGCTGGGAATTCACGCTCGAGCCCCTATCCGCCGTCCTCGCCCCCGGCGACGCTCTGCGCCTCGAAATAGCGAGTTCCGCCTTTCCTCTCTACGACCGCAATCCTTCCACGGACGTCTCACCGCAGGAAGCAGACCCTTTTACCTGGGGACGCTCCACCCAGCAAATCGCCCACACCGCCGACCATCCTTCTGCTCTCCATCTACCCCTCGCGCCACCCCTCACGGAGGGAAGCTTTGCATGAGCGCCGACATCGTCATCCAGCATGTCAGCAAGCAATTCCGCGGCGGCGCGCTCGCTCTCGAGGACATCTCGCTGCAAGTGGACGACGGCGACTTCGTCTCGCTGCTCGGCCCTTCCGGCTGCGGCAAGTCCACCTTGCTCAAAATCGTTGCCGGCCTCACCGCCCCCTCCGCCGGCACCATCGCCATCGACGGCATTTCGCCCGCCAATGCCCGCCAACTGATGAGCTTCATCTTTCAGGACCCCACCCTACTGCCCTGGCGCACCGTTGAGCAGAACGTCGGCCTGGGGCTCCAGCTCAGCGGCATGGCGGAGGCTGCGCGGCAAACGAAGGTCCACGAAATGCTCGAGTTGGTGGGGCTCACCGCCGCGCGCCAACTCTATCCGAGGCAACTCTCCGGCGGCATGAAGATGCGCGTCTCCATCGCCCGCGCCCTCGCCAGCCGTCCTAGCATCCTACTGCTCGACGAACCGTTCGCCGCCCTCGATGAGATGACGCGGGACCGCTTAAACGACGAACTCCTGCGCCTCTATGCCGAACGCCCGCAGACCGTTCTCTTCGTCACCCATTCCGTGGCCGAAGCCGTCTTCCTCTCGCGCCGCATCGTCATCCTAGCCCCCCATCCGGGCCGCGTGGCTCATCTGGTTACCAATAACTTGCCCTGGCCGCGCCCAGCCGACCTCCGGCTCAGCGCGGCCTACGAAGGCCAAGTAGCCCACGTCTCGCGACTCTTGCGCGGCGTGCAAGCCGCCGCCGTCTCAGGGGGCCCGCCACCATGAAGCGCCATCTATCGTTCGCATTGCAGAGCCTGCTGGTGCTGGGCATGTTGCTCACCATCTGGCAATCGGCCGTCTGGATGGGCGTGCCGCATTACATGCTTCCCGCTCCCCTGGCCGTCGCCTCGGCCGTCCAAGAACGCTTCCCCGCCTTGGTGCGTTCGCTGTGGCTCACGGCGGAAGCCGCCGCGCTTGGCCTGCTCGGCAGCATCGTCGTGGGCGTCGCCATCGCGCTCGCCTTTGCCCAATGGCGCAAACTACGACGCCTGCTAATCCCCTACACCATCCTGCTGCAAACCGTGCCCATCGTCGCCATCGCCCCGCTAATTCTCATGTGGGCCGGTAACGGGCTGTTCTCGGTCGCCCTGGTCGCCTTCATCATCTGCCTGCCGCCCATCATCGCCAACACCACGCAAGGGCTCATCAGCGTGGAGGAGAATTTCCTCCATCTGTTCCTGATGCACGAAGCCACCCCCGCCCAAGTGCTGTTCCGCCTGCGCCTGCCGCACGCCCTGCCCAACCTCTTCACCGGCATCCGCATCGCCGCCGGCATCGCCGTCATCGGCGCCATCACCGGCGAGTTGTTCGCCGGCTCCAGCCGCGTCGGCGAAGGCGGACTCGGCTATTCGATTCTGTACGCCAGCGGCCAACTCGAGACCGATTACCTGTTCGCCTTGGTGCTCGCCGCCACCGTGCTCGGCTTCGCGTTCTTCTTCGTTACGATGTTTTTGGAATGGTATTTTCTGCACCACTGGCACGAATCAAATCGTCCAGATTCACCAGATTGAGGAGGGTCCGCAATTTGCTACGTCTCGAATCGCCCACCGGTTGGTGGCTCGTCACCCATCCGAACCATGCGCGCCTGGCCGGCGACTTCGCCGCGAAATGGGGCAACGCGCACTTTCGTTCGCCCCAGCCTCGCGAGCGCGTCCTCCATGGCATCCGCACCCACGACGACGGCTGGGCCGCCCGCGACGCACACCCCAGCATCACCCGCGAAGGCATGCCCTCCGCCTTCTCCGTCGAACTCGTCGGCAAGTACTCCGCCTTCGAAGAGATTGACCTGGTTGACTACCTCGCTGTCCGCGACCGCGCCGTCCGCCTGATCGCCGAAGCTGACCCCTACGCCGGCCTCCTCATCTCGCTCCACACCCAGAACCTGCTCACCGCACGGGCCGACCGTTCCACCATCGTCCCGGAACAATTGCCCCTTCTCGATCAGTTCCTGGCGGCCCAAGCTCGCTACCAAAGCGCCCTCCTGGAACGCATCGGCGTCGACGAAACACTCGAGCCCTCAGAGCGTCAGCCGCAAGCCATCCAGGAGCACTTCCGTCTGCTACAAGCCTGCGACAATCTCTCCCTCCTGGCCTGCGTCGACTACCGGGCTCCGGCCCATTTGCTCCACCCGCTGCCCCTGCGGGACGGCGGCACCAGCGAGATCCGTGTGCTACCCCTAGCTCCTCGCCACTTCCAGCTGGAGCCCTGGCCCTTCGACGCCCCGAAGCTCGAGTTTTCCTTCCCCGCCCGCCACGTCCCCGAAAAACGCTTCGCCTCCTCCACCCAATTTGCCGCCGCCTACGCCGCAGCCGCACCAGCCCAATTGGACGTCACATTAACGCCTTCGTAGCGAGTCCGACGATAGGCACCGGCTTTACACCCAGGTTTCGCGAGAGCCGCCGCGGCGCTATTTCGAAAATGATTATACTTCCCGATTGTTACAAGGAATGCAAATTGCGACTCGGACGCTTGGAACAACGGCGCGAAGCATGAAGGAACAGATTTAACCGAGCAAGGTGGAGTCCATCCACGCCAGGGTCTCCGCATGGGAGGCATCGACCGCTTGAGGAACCCGTGCGCTGGCCCACCGCTTGCGCAGATTCGCCGCGTTATGCGCAGCCGACTTCGTCCTCGTAAACGTCAGGACACAAGATCCCTCTCGCCCGCCTAAACTATTGGCGGTAGCTCCTGAGGACGTTACCGTGCCGTAATTCTCGGCTTTCATTCCGACAACGGCAGCGAGTTCATCAATCATCGCGTGGAAAAGATGCTCAAGAAGTTACTGGTCGAGCAAACCAAGAGCCGTCCGCGTCGCTCCAACGACAACGCCTTGGTGGAATCGAAAACGGAGCCGTGATCCGCAAACACATGGGCTATACGGACATCGCCCAAGACCACGCCGCGCGTCGGCGAGTTCTATCGAACGCACTTGAACGACTAACTGAACTTACATCCTCCCTGTGGCCAAGCCGAGGTGACCATCGACGCGAAGAGCAAACAAAAGCGCGTCTATCGCCGCTATCTCACCCCCCTGGGAAGTGTTTCGCCAGCTGCCCCAGGCGGGTCGCGACCTCAAGCTTGGCCAGAGCTTACGGGCGCTGAAATTCAACGCCCGCGCCGAGTCCGACACCGTGTCCGCGCGCCGCATGTAGGCAGCCAAACGAATGTTATTCGCCAAACTCCATCCCGCCAAGCGGTCGGCGTGAAAATCCAAAGAAAGGACCCGGACATCACCCCCTTCAGGCTCATCCTTCAATGAGAAAATTCAACGGGCGCCTACACCGCCATCTACTTGCGCTTGCGGACGCAGCCCGGAAACAACTTCTTCAGCTTTTCCACCTTAGGGTCGGAGACATTGATGATGTAGGGGTTCGCGCGGTTCTGCACCGAGTAGTTCTGATGGTAAGCCTCAGCCGTGTAGAACTTATCGAGCGGCACTAGCTGGGTGACAATCGCCTTCTTGAACACGTGGGCCTCATTCAATTGCCGAATATACGCCTCGGCCACCTTCTTCTGTTCCTCGCTGGTGTAGAAGATGGCGCTGCGATATTGCGGGCCCACGTCGCCGCCCTGGCGATTGAGCGACGTCGGGTCATGCGCGACGCTGAAGAAGATCTTGAGCAACTGCCCGTAGCTGGTCTTCGCCGGGTCGAAGGTGATCAGGACCGATTCGGCGTGCTTGGTGCCACCGCTGGAGACAACGTCATACTTGGCCGTCTCTTTGGTATCCCCGGTGTAGCCGGAGATCACATCGTCGACACCTTCCATAATTTCAAAGACGGCTTCGACGCACCAGAAACAGCCGCCCGCTAGAACGACGGTCTGCTTTGCGGTCGTGGATTTCACATCCAGGGCCGGATCGGGGAAAGTCGCATCGACGGCGAATAGCGGGAGCGCGGCGAGAATAGCGAAAAGTAGTTTGGTGCCCATGCTTCTATTCTGCACCGCCTCAATGCGCCGCTGCTCAAGGCCTAGAGCGAAACGGTGCCTCATCGCGCGCAGGCCAGCGCATAGCTGGTGCTGCGCGAGCCGCCAGGATTTTGCGTGAGAAGGCCTTTCCTTAGCAAGTCCTGAATATCGCGAAGAGCCGTATCGTGCGAACACTTGGCGATCTTGGCCCACTTGACGGTGGTGAAATTCCCTTGAAAGCCGTCGAGCAAGCGGTTCAACATGGCGCGTTGACGTTCATTGAGCGCGGTATTCTTAAGCGTCTCCCAGAAGCGCGCTTTCACGAGAATGCTTCGCAGCGTCTCCTGCGCGCGCACGATGGCCTGCCCCAAGCACGCCAGGAACCATTCCATCCACGGGCTTATCTCCATCCCCCCCTGTTGCGTACGCTCCAGAATGTCGTAGTAGGCTTTGCGCTCATCGCGGATTTGCGCGGACATGCTATAGAAACGCTGGGAGCTTCCCTCCGAGCGAGCAAGTTGCATATCCGCGATGGCGCGCGCTATGCGCCCGTTGCCGTCTTCGAAGGGGTGAACGGTAACGAACCAGAGATGGGCGAGCGCCGCCTTGAGAATCGGATCCATGCCGGTCTCCCCATTGAAGAAGTCAAGGAACGCATCCATCTCCCGGCCTAGTCGCGCAGCGGCCGGTGCCGCGTAGTGAACTTTCTCCTGCCCGATCGGCCCGGAGACCACTTGCATCGGGCCAACTCGGTCGTCGCGCCATGCGCCCACCATGATCCTCGCCATACCGCTCCGTCCGGTCGGAAACAGCGCGGCGTGCCAGCCGAACAAGCGTTCGTCAGTCAGTTTTTGCTCGAAGTGGCCCGTGGCATCGAGCATCATCTCTACCACGCCGTCAACATTGCGGTCGGCCGGCTTCATGCCCGCGATCTCCATTCCGAGGCGGCGGGCGATGGAGGAACGGACATATTCCGCATCCAGTTTCTCGCCTTCGATCTCGCTGGTCTTGATCACATCGTCGGTCAGTGTCTGGAGCACTGCTTCCTGGCGAAGCTGGAGTCCTAACCCTTCCATATGTCCGACGAGGCGCCCCTGCTGGCGGCTAACTGCGGCGAGCGGTTCGGCGAGCCTTTCCCGATCCCAGCGGTAACGCGGCCAATCTGGCAGTTGGTGACTGTATAAGGTCATTCTACGCACATCATGCGTAGAGAATAGCGGCTTTCGACGCATCTGGCAAGACATTCGACACAGCCGTGAAGCTACTTGATCGCTGTCGCGGTCAGGTCCAGCTGAAGCTTGCGTTTCGTGTTGAGATCGTCGGACGAGAAGAGTGTGGTGGGCTTGGCGATCGCGACGACGGCCGACGAATTCCACCGATTCTGCCGCATCACCGGCATTCCTGGGACCGCGTTCTCGCCAGGAGTGTTACCGGCGGCCGGCACGCTGCTGACGTCGGCACTGACCTGCACCACTAATTGGCCGTTAACTTCCTGGATCCTTTGGCAGTCGATATTGACGCCGACATCGACGTAGTTGTTATTTCCGCCACCCGACTGGTAGGGCACTTTCGTCCCGCTGCGGATCGAAGCGCCCTTTTGCCTTTCGTCGGTCGACATAAAGGTGGAATACGTTTTCTGGCTGAGCACTCTGCTCTCGTCCAATTCTTTGAGGACGAAATCAAGGCGATAGAACTTAGGGCTTTCTTGGGCGAGCATGGGCGCCGCCAGGGACAAGGCAATGAGGGCATGGGCCATCTTCATGTGAGTATCTCCTGATGATTATTATTCGCCGATGGAAGTTACTTCCAGTGGCTTGATCACAATCGGTTCAACGCTCAGCGGTCCGCTCAACTGCGGGGATGTATCGGCGAGAAGCTGCTGCAAAAGTTCGGGGTGCGATGTGGCAAAGTCCAATAGCTGTCGCTCTTCGGAGCTCATCGGAACGCCCGCGGTGACGGATGTGACGGTGGGCCGACGGACCTGCCACGCCGCGGGCCTCGCCAAGACCGGCGGAGTGATGGCTGCCGGAGCGATGGCTGCGCGGGCCAGGACCGGCGCGGCAGGCACCGGCACTGCCGGCCGAGGCATCCACATCACTGCCAATACTGCGGCGACGGCCGCAACTGCAGCGAGTAACCAGTAGCCACCACTTCGGCGGCCACCCTGGCCCGCCCGGCTCATTACCCGCCCTTCCAGCCCCGGCACCGGATCGGCCACATAGCTTTCAAGCGCACCATCAATGATCTGGTCAAGTTCACGTTCCGTCATGTCGAGCCCCCATCCGCACCGCGAGCTTCTCGCGCAAAATCTGACGCGCCCGCATCAGCCGCGTCCGCACCGTTCCTTCCGGAACACCCAACACGGTTGCGATCTCCCGCGAAGTCAATTCGTCGATCGCCGAAAGCACCAGCGGCTGCCGCAGTTCCTCTGGCAGAGCGTTGATCAACCGGTGTACGGTGGCTTGTAAATCGTGGTCGATCACACTTTGTTCGTGGGACGGCACCGATTCCGGCTGCGGCACGAGTCGCGGCTTCGCAATCCGGTCGACGGCCAATCGCCAAGCCGCCCGCGCCAGAAAGGCGCGTTCATCCTGCATGTGCTGCCAGGCTCCTGATCGATGCAGCTTGAAGAACGTATCCTGCACGACATCCTCGGCGTCCTGCGCATTACGCAACACCGAGTAGGCCACTCGAAACACGAACCGCGACTGCCGCGTCACCAGAGCCGCAAAATCCTCATCGCGGGTCGCCAAGGTGGTTAGCTCCGGTAGGGCGATGTGGCTGATGAGTTCCATCTGGTGCGCGTCACGTTCACTTGGTATGACCGTGACGGCGGCCCCAGCGTTCAATAATATTTCGAGTTCACGCCCATCACCGCATCAACGCGCGGCGTAAGTGGAAATCCGTGCGGTCTTCCATGGCCGCAGCTACGCGTAGCACCCGAGCCTCCTGCCACAGCGGACCCATTACTTGCAACCCCATGGGCATGCCGCTGGACGAGAAACCGCTCGGAATCGACGCCGCCGGCAATCCTAGCGCATTCGCGCCCCGCATCAAACGAGTGGTCGCCAACCGCGTATCTTCCTCTAGACCATCGATCATGACGTTGGCCTCTCCAATGGCCGGAGCCGTAATTGGCGTGGTGGGGGCCAATAGCACTTCGCAGCGCTTGAACAGCTCGGCGAACTCACTCCGGAAGCGATTGATGGTATCGACCGCGTTCAGATAGTCGAGCGCGCTCACCGTCTTGCCGCGTTCCACATTCGGCGTCACCGCTTTGCCCAACAAATGGCCACGGGTGGAAAAAGGATCAATGGCGTGGGTCGCCTCGGCCAATTGAACCACCAGCGTCGCCTGGTTCAACGCCAGCACATCCGGCACCGCGACATCGATCAACGTAGCCCCCGCCGCTTGCGCCACCTTGGCCATGGCGTGTACCGCCGCTACTACTTCGGGGTCAGCGCGCTCGAAGTAGAAGCTGGTGGGTAAACCGATCCGTAGGCCTTCGAGCGACACGGGGCCGGGCGGTGGCAGGAAGTCCTCGGCCGGCAGGGTCGACGTGGTGGCGTCGCGTTCGTCGTAGCCGGCGATCGCGTTCAGGATCAGGGCGCAATCGCGGACCGTGCGCGCCAGCGGCCCCATGTGGTCGAGCGAATGCGCCAGCGGCAGGCAACCGTACATGCTGACGCGGCCGTAAGTGGGCTTGATGCCGGCCACACCGCAGTAAGAAGCGGGAATGCGAATGCTGCCTCCCGTGTCCGTACCGGTGCCGCAACTAATGAAGCCCAGCGCCACGGCCACTCCCGAGCCGCCACTGGAGCCGCCCGGAATCCGCGTCAAATCCCAAGGATTCTTCACCCCGCCGAAGTGCTCGTTCTGGGAGGTGACGCCGTAGGCGAGCTCATGCAAATTCAGCTTGCCCAGTGAAATGCAGCCGGCCAGCGCCAACTGGCTCACCACGGCCGCGTCATGGAGCGGCACCCAATCTTTGTAAATCAGAGAGCCGCCGGTGGTGCGCAGGCCACGCGTGGCAAAGAGGTCTTTGTGGGCGATCGGGATGCCATGCAAGGGTCCGCGATCACGGCCAGTGGCGAGTTCCTGGTCGGCGATGCGGGCCGCTTCGAGGGCGGCGTCAGCGGTCAAGGTGAGGAAGGCGTTCACTTGCGGGTCCCACTGACGAATCAGTTGGAGGCGCTGGGTGATCAGCTCGACGCAGGAGATTTGGCGTGCGCGAAGCGCGGCAGCGATGGCTTGGATAGAGTCCATGGGTTTGACTACGGTTGCGGCTCTTCGGTGCCCAGTACCTTGGCGGCCATCGCGCCCCCGACGCTGGCCATCATGGCCAAGGTGACAAAGATCGTAGCGAAGCCGAGCAGCAATTCCTCGGGCTTTTCCAGCATCAGCAGTTCGCTGGGCCGGCCCGCTTTCTCCAATTCTTTTTGCATGCTCGCGCGGATTCCCGGGTCGCTCAACGCCAGAAACACCAGCGTGATCAACACCAGCAGAATCAGAAAACTGAAGACGCCGGTAATCCAACCGAGCCGCGCGCCGCTCAATACCGACAGGGGTTTCCCGCTGCGCTGACGGTAGAGATAAACGGCAAAGAAGCCGGAGCCCAGCGCCAGTAATAGCGAAGCCATCATCTGCAAGCGCGGGTCGCCCACCACGCTCGAAAGAAACAGCAGCGCCACGGCGAGGCCCGCCGCAATCATACTGACGCGCACCGCCAGACCATTCCGGAAGTTGATCTCGACGAGCGATTCGGCTTCCGCTAGAACCATCGTTGGCAAAGGCGGCGGCAACTCGTCTTCTGAAACCGGCTCGTCGTCCCGCATCGAGCGCCCGCACTTATGACAGAAGCGGGCGTCTTCGGGAGGGTAAGCGCCACATGTACACCGCAGATCCACGTCTCCAGGATATATCCTGGAAGCTCATGGCTGCTCACACTGTTCTTGTACTTGGAAATCCCACCGCCCGTCACCTCCGTTTGTTGGACGGGCTTCCGCCCGAAACCAGCATCGCCGTGGGCGAAACTTTGGAAGCTTTTGGCGGCTTGGCGCCCACCGCCGATGTCATCTTCCACACCACCACCGACGCGGCCCTCTGGCCCGCCCTATTGGCGATGACGCCTAATTTGCAATGGGCCCATTCGCTCTGGGTCGGCATCGATAAGTTGCTAACGCCCGAGTTCAAAGCGAGTCCAATTCCGCTCACCAATGCGCGCGGTGCCTATTCGAAAGCGCTGGCCGAGTTCTGCATTCTGGGCATTTTGTTCCACGCCAAGAACATGCGCCGACTGCTGCAACAGGAAAAGGACGCGCATTGGGAAAAGTTTGATTCCACGGAAATTTACGGACAAACCTTGGGAATCATCGGCTACGGCGACATTGGCAAAGAGATTGGCAAGCGCGGCCACGGCATGGGGCTCAAGGTTCACGCCATGCGGCGCAACCCGGCGCAATCGGCCGGCGACCCCATCCTCGAAAAGAGCTACGGTCCCGATCAGATGAACGAGATGCTGGCCGTGTGCGATTACGTCGCGCTCGCGCTTCCCCAAACGCCCGGCACCGTCGGCGTGGTGGGCAAAAAGGAATTTGCGGCGATGAAGCGCTCTGCCGTCGTCCTCAACGTCGGCCGCGGCACCGCCATCAACGAAGCGGACTTGGTGGCCGCTCTACAGGACGGCACGATCGCTGGAGCTGCGCTCGACGTCTTCGAGAATGAGCCGCTTCCCAAGTCGAGCCCGCTGTGGGCGATGGACAACTGCTTCATCTCGCCCCACACCGCCGACAATACGCATACTTGGCTCGAGGACTCGACGCGCATTTTCGTCGAGAACTTCCAGCTCTATTCCGCCGGCCAGCCGCTCCGCAACATCGTCGACAAGCAGGCCGGCTATTGATGCCGCAAGACTTCTTCCTAGCCCACGGCGTCAGCCGTGGGGCACGAACCGCATATAACTGCACCCCACGGCTCACGCCACGGGCTAGGAAACAGGCCTGATGAGCCTCACCGCCCAAGATGTCCGCGATGCCGCCGTCCGCATCGCCGACGCCATCAAACGCACGCCCGTCATGACGTCGCGCAGCCTCGACGCTCGCGCTGGAGCCGCCTGCTTTCTGAAGTGCGAAAACTTCCAAACCTCCGGCTCCTTCAAGATCCGCGGTGCCACCAACTTCGCCCGCCAGATCCCCGTCAGCGATCGCCCCAAGGGCGTCGTCGCGGTCTCCTCCGGCAACCACGGCCAAGCCGTCGCCATTGCCGCCCAGTCGCTCGGCATTCACGCCACCGTCATCATGCCCAGCGATGCACCGCAAGCCAAAGTGATCGCCACTCGCGACCGCGGCGCCGAAATCA
>JAYVRS010000818.1:0-4211 GCA_043776185.1 Bryobacteraceae bacterium
GACCGCCAGCACCATGCCCAGCAGAGTGGCGGCGAGGCCCAGGATGATGCGGGAGAGCCCCTTCATGGCACCAGAAATCATCGAGATTACAAAGATCACCAGCAGCACTACGTCCAGCCAGTTCATAAGTTCCTTCCTGTGACAATCCGGTAAGCCTCGCGATACTTTTCGCCCGTTCGTTCGGCGACTTCGGCGGGCAGCGAGGGTGCCGGATACTGCTTGTTCCAGTCGAGCGTCTCCAGGTAATTTCGCACATACTGTTTGTCGAATGAGAGCTGCGCGCCACCGGGCTGCCAGGTGTCTTTCGGCCAAAAACGGGAAGAGTCCGGAGTGAGCACTTCGTCGGCCAGCGTGAGTTGATCACCGATGAAGCCGAATTCAAACTTGGTATCGGCGAGGATAATGCCGCGTGATTCGGCGTGGGCGGCGGCACGGGCATAAATGGCCAAAGTCAGTTCCTTCAACCTCGCGGCCAGCGCAGGCCCAATGCTCGAGACGACATGCTCGTAGGTGACGTTCTCGTCGTGGCCCGTGACGGCCTTGGTGGCGGGAGTAAAAATGGGCTTGGGCAAGCGGCTGCCATCTTGGAGACCATCCGGTAAGGGAATGCCGCAGATGGCCCCCGTGCGCTGATAGTCCTTCCAACCGCTGCCCACCAGGTAGCCGCGGGCGACGCATTCGACGTCGATCATGGCGCATTTGTGCGCGTACATGATGCGGCCCTCCAGCAGGACGCGATCGGCCGCGCTGAGGCCCGGCACGTCGTCCACCGAGGCACTCACTAAGTGATTGGGCACCAGATCGCGCAGCAGGTGGAACCAGAAGAGGGACATTTGGGTGAGCACGCGCCCCTTGCCGGGAATGCCCGAGGCGAGAACGCAGTCGAAGGCCGAGATGCGGTCCGTGGTAACGATCAGCAAGTGATCGTCACCCACCGGATACACGTCGCGGACTTTGCCGCGTTTGGGGGCCGGCCATCCGGACAGATTCGTTTCGAGTAAGGCTTCAGACATCGGGTTTCTCTTATGGTACCGAAAGCGATATGATGATCAGCCATGAACCGACGCACAATGTTGAACACGATGACCGGCGCGATGATGGGCGCGATGGGTGCTACTCGACCGGCTTTTGCCTGGCAAAGCGAGAAGAGCGGCCTGAAAATTACGGGAGTGAAGCTCGTCAAGACCCGCCCGCGCAAGCCAATTCCGGATTTCACGCCCGCCCCCGGTTCGTGGTCCACCGGCGGCGTCGAGGTGGCGAACCCTATGTCGGTTTACCCGGAGTACAAAGCCACCCGCTCGCTCTTCATGGCTGACCCCGGTAAAGTGCCTAGCTTCACCGTGGAAATCACTACCGACAAAGGCCTCAAGGGTTACGGCAATGGGGGACCCGGAGGAGGCCCCGTGGTGACTGACCATCTCGCCAAGCTGATCATGGGCCGCGACCCGTTTGACCATGAGCGCATCTGGGACACCTGTTGGCGATCCACGATGTCCTATGGCCGCATGGGCGTCACCATGAACGCCATCTCCGCCGTCGACCTCGCGGTCTGGGACCTGATCGGCAAAGCCCTCAATCAGCCCGTCTACCGACTGATCGGTGGCGCGGTGAAGCCGCGAGTCCCCGCCTATTGCACCGGCAACGACCTTGAGCAGCACGCCGAAGCCGGCTTCAAGATGATGAAGCTCGCCATCCCGCACGGCCCGGCCGACGGCCGCGCCGGCATGAAGACCAATCTCGAACTGGTGAAGCGCGCCCGCAATATCCTCGGGCCGGACGGCGAAATCATGCTCGATTGCTGGATGGCCTGGACGGAGCGCTACACGCTCGAGATGGCCGAGATGCTGGCCCCTTACCGCATCTATTGGATGGAAGAAGTGCTGCAGCCGCACGACTACGCCGGCTTCGGCCGCCTGAATGCCGGCCTCAAATCGACCCGCATCGCCACCGGCGAACATGAGTATGGCCGTTATGGCTTTCGCTACCTGCTGGAGCACAACGGCGCTGCCATCTGGCAGCCGGACTTGAACTGGTGCGGCGGCCTCACCGAGTTGATCAAGATCGGCCATCTGGCCGCCGCCTACGACATCCCCGTCATCCCCCACGGCGGCGGCCTCAACGGCAGCACTCACTGGATCCAAGCCAACGTCAACGCGCCGTGGGCTGAACTCTTCATGCCGCCGCCCGGTGGCCCCAAAGCCGCTTACGAAGTGTGGGAAGAGCAGTACCGCATCACGCGAGGTCCCGATGGCCTCTATACGCAGGCGCACGAACGGCCCGGTTTCGGCTGGGATATCGAAGTGACTTAGTACTAAGACCGCGTGCTTTCTAACTTCTCCCTTGTGCCGCTTACTAGCCCACGGCGTCAGCCGTGGGGTGATTTTTATGCGGTTTTTACCCCACGGCTGACGCCGTGGGCTAGTAGGCGGGTCACTTACGCCACCTGTCCGGCCCCGTCTCTGAAACTGGGCCGGACATTTCTCCGTTCTTCCAACATACAAGGGAGGGGATCCCACGGCAGAGCACCAGGAACTTTTCATGCGGTCAGAACCGCTACGACGACTCAAGCATGTCGAGCAGCGTGAACAGCTTCGCACCCAAGGCTTGATCCGCACCGTAGCGGACTTGGTAATAAAGCCCAGTTAACTCCGAAACGGGCGCGGCGTACCGAGTACCTTGCAGCATACCCGCGAATTCATTAGGTGTCACCCAAGCTGGCTTCTCATATCCCTGGCGACGCAGATAGTCAAGCATGCGAACATAGACCACGGTGGCATCGCGCGACTTAGCCTTGCCCGTGCCAAAACGATGCCGTTGTAACTTCGTATGCCACCACCAAGCCAGCCGGGGCACCCAGAAGCGGCCGGTGATGGCGACCAACAGCAGGAAGCCCAGTACCGCACTGAAGCGTCCATCGGCCGTCTTTACCCAGCGCCCTGAGGCCTTAAGCTTGTCGCCCCAGTCGCGCAGCCAATCCAGATGGATGCCGCGTCGCGCTTGGTCTACTTTGATGGCCAGCCCTACCTGCTGTTCCATGTCATAGGAGAGCACCCAATCCTGCCAAAACGTTTCGAGCGCGTCGAAATACTGGCTGGCTTTGTTCATCAGCGTGGCCACGTCGTCGGTTTGGGAAGCCGCCGGGGTAGGGTCAAGCGTGATCCAGCCCTTGCCGGCAATAAACGCCTCCACCCAGCTATGCGCGTCAGAGGCGCGCACCACATAGAGCCCGCTAACTGGATTTAACTCGCCCGTCTGGAAGCCGGTAATTACTCTTGAAGGAATATTTTCTACGCGTAACATCACGGCCAAGGCGGAGGCGAAATATTCGCAATGGCCCTTGCCCCGGTCGAACAAGAAGTAAGCCAGCGGATCCGGCACTTCGCGCTCCAGTAACTGAATCGAGTACTTATAGGAACTGCGCAAACGCCGCTCCAGCTCCCGGGCGCGGACCTCCTCGGTCGCCCCCTCATCCAGGGAGCCGACAGCCCCGGCCCACTCCCGCGCTAAGGACTGAATTCGCGGGTCGAGCGGTGGTAACTGCAGATAGAGCTTGTCATCGGGCAACGGAGCGTTGCCCGGTGCCTCGTCTCCATTCAAGAAACTGCGAGCGCTGTAACGCACCACGCGAGAGGAGAGCGAGGAGCTGAATAGGCTGGCCGTGCCCGTCCGGTACACTTGCGCGTTGAACTCCAAGAACTCTGGCACGCCCGCCACAAACACCGTGTCGGCACCAGTCGGCCGCAGTTGCACCTCATAGGCGATGCGGCGTCCCGGCCGGCGCAGTTGCGCTGAATCGGCTAACTGCGCCACGCCGTTGGAGGTGGGAAGACGACGCCGATCAATCACCTTGGTTTGCCAGGCGCGACCATTGAATTCGATCAAGGCCGCACCCCGCCACTTGAGGCCCTCAATGGAGTCGTTGCCCTCCACGCGCACGTGCATCACCGGCTCACGCCGCAGGCGGATCTCGCCAATCTGGCCCAGCACTACCTGATTCGAGAAGCCACTCAGGTGATAGCGAGGATCAATCCAGGCTTGCAGCGCCGCTCGCGTGGTCCGGGGCAGCACGAAGAACAACGCCACGGCAAGTAACAAGACGCTGAAGGCAATGAAGAGCGTGGCCCCGGTAAGCCGCCAGCCAAAGCCCGTCAGCGCGCTGCGCACCAACTGCAGTTCCGCCTTTTTGGTACCGGCATTTGCCGCTGAACGGC
>JAYVRS010000819.1:0-4210 GCA_043776185.1 Bryobacteraceae bacterium
CGCCAATCAGGCGTTTGACGCGCAGAGATACATCCGGCGGTTTCGCGGGAGTAGTGATTTCGCCTGCCTGGGCGGCCTGCGTACTGAGCCCCAGCAGGGCGATGATCATCCAATTCCTCATTTAGCCAGTATGCACGCGAATCGCGGTCAGGCTCAACCGATGGACTGGTAGGCAATCTATGTCGTTCGTACGCAATCTTACAATCCTGGCCATTTTCGCCAATACAGCCGTGGCACAAACCACGACGACTCTGTCGGTAGGCAACGCCGCGGTCACCTTTAATTTCACCATTGGCGCAATAAAACTACCGGTCGCGCAGAGCATTGCCGTGAAGAGCACGCCGGCTGGGGTGACGTTTACGGTAGCAACCACCGGTCCCCTGCCCCATCGCGGCGCGTGGCTGCTCCTCTCCGCGTCGGCTGGCCGCGCGCCCCAAAGCCTCAGCGCCCAGGTGAATCCCACCGGCCTCCCCGCAGGCACTTACACCGCCATCGTGACGCTGACAGGCACCACCGGCAGCCCAGCGCCAACGGCCACCGTGACTGTGACACTGCTGGTCTCCCCTCCTCCGCCCACACTCGCCGTCTCCCCCGCCTCGCTGGCGTTCACTTACATCACCGGCGAGCCAATTTCCGGCAATGTCGCGCTGACGAGTAACTTCGTGCTGTCGAGCACCGGCGCGGCCACTGGCGCGACGGTAGCAGTAACGGGAGGTACTTGGCTCAAAGTAAGTCCCACCGGTAACATCACACTGGCCGGTTTACTCAACATGATCAGTGCTACCGTCGATCCGACGAGCTTAACGCCAAAGGTATATACCGCCTCGATCAAGATCGAGTCGAAAGCGGCGGCAAATCCATTGCTCACCTTAGCCGTGACGCTGACCGTGCAAGCGGCTAAGCCCCAAATCTGGGCGACGTGGCCAGGAGGCGTGGGCCAGTTGTCGCCGCAAAGCATCGTTACATTGGCTGGGGCGAATTTCTTCTCGACCTCAGTGGTGGCAGTCTCTGGCTTCACGGCGGGCACCACGGTCAGCGTGACCGATGGAACCAATGCCGGTACCGAGACGTTTTACATTCCGGTTTATGCGGCGACCGCGAACTACCTGCGGGTGGCCATGGGATCGCCCCTGCCGGGAGGCACGGTGGGAACGACCTACATCAACGTCACCCTGGATGCGGCGGGTGGCACGCCCCCTTACGTCTGGAATACGATCGGGACGCTGCCGGCGGGATTGTCGGTATCCGGCAATCAACTGAGCGGCTTGCCATCGGCGGCGGGCACCTACTACTTTACGCTGGGGGTAGTCGACGCTTCCCTACCCTTCCCGGCGCGTGCCCAGATGCCGATGAAGCTGACCGTGCTGCCCAGCGGAGCGCCGCCCTTGACGCCGCGCATCCTGGGGCCTACGGCCCCGTTGCCCGCCGGCGTGCTGGGGACCACCTATCCCGGCGTGGCGATCAACGTGGCCGGCGGCGGGACGCCCGTAACCTTTGCCGCCACAGGGCCGCCGGCCGGGCTCTCGCTCAATAGCGCCACCGGCGCGTGGTCCGGCACCCCGACCTCGATCGGCACCACGGGGACTCTGGCGGCGACACTGGTGAGCGAAGCGGCCTTGCTGGCCACGATTCCCGCCACCTTTCTGGCGAACGCCGGCATTCTTCGCATGACGGTGACGACGCCCGCGCCCGGCGGTGGCGTCTCCAATGAGGGCCAGTTCCTGATCTTTGGATCGCAGCCGCAAATCACCGCCGTGGTGAACTCGGGAAGCTTTCTGCAGGGGACCGTCTCACCCGGCGAGATCATCACGATTTTTGGACTGGGGCTGGGCCCGGCGACGCTGGCCTTGTTTGACCCCAGCCTCCCTTCGCCCCAGATCCCCATGGCGCTTCCGCTCGCCACACCCAGCACGTCGGTGGTGATCAACGGCACACCGGCACCGATTCTTTACACCAGCGCCAGTCAACTGAGCGCCATTGTCCCTTATGGCGTCTCAGGGGCCACGGCGGACGTGGTGGTGAGCTACGCGGGCGTCGCCAGCCAGCCGGTGAGGGTAGCCCTGGCATCCACCAATCCCGCGTTGTTCACGGTGGACGCCTCGGGCCGAGGCCAGGCGGCCATTCTCAACTACAACAACACCACCACTGACTACACGATGAACTCCGGGGCCAACGCGGCCGTGCGCGGCCAAACCGTTATCCTCTACGCCACGGGCATCGGCGCCACGAACTCAGCGGCAGCCAACGTCCTGATTCCGGCGAGCCCGGCGGTGGCTCCCACCGCCTCGCCCACGGTAACGATTGGTGGGCAAGCCGCTAGCGTGATCAGCGCCGTGTCGCCGGTTGGTTCGGTGCCCGGGTTACTCCAGATGAACGTGACGGTCCCGGCCAATGCGACCACGGGGGCCGCGGTGCCGGTGGTGGTTTCCATCGGCGGCATCGACTCGCAGGCCGGCGTCACTATGGCAATTCGGTAGGGGGCATAGACCTCCGGACGAGGCAGAATAAGCAATCAAAAGAGGGCGAACCTGGGGCTATCGCGCGGTCGCCAGAATGCGGATACGCCTTATGCTGGGGCTACCCGATAACCTAATGACTCAAACTTTCTTTTACTTCCTATTTGCCGCGACTTTTGCCTTGGCCGAAGATCGTTACTCCTTTTCGGAAAATGGTACCCGCCGCGCGTACCGGCTCGCCGAAGTGCCCCAACTGCCAGGGTCGCTTGAACGCTTCGGGGCGCCCGTCAAAGGCGCAATTCTGTTTTATGAGGAAGCCGCTTTGCCTGCCGAGGCCCGCTTGCAGTCGATGACTGCCGCCGAGCGAGCTGCCCGCATGAAGAAAGCGGAGCGTTGGCTTACGGCGAAGATCCTGGTGATGAATGGCGAGCATCGGGCCGAGCACGTCGTGAAACCTTTGCACGAAGAGAGCGCCGCGATTGAAGGATGGACACTCGTGACCTACGCCGACGCCGACGCCGCATTCCAGGCGATCCAGTGGATGAGTAAGGAAGGCTGGCATTGCATGCCGCTGTTCGCGCGCCAACGATCGAGCAAACAAGCGACAGTCTTTTCCGGTCCCCGCCAACGTGAAGTGAACGATCCACTCTTCGTGAACCAATGGCACCTGAAAGATGCGGCCGAGGGAGCAGAAGCGGGCGGCATCAACTTGGCCGCAGCCTGGGACTTCGTGACGGGCAAGGGCATCAACGTGGTGATCGTCGATGATGGTCTCGAAATCGGCCACGTCGATCTGAAGCAAAACAGTTATCCGCTGGACTCGGGTTATCACCGTAACTTAAACGATGGGCCGGAAGGCAATCCGAGTCCCACCATGGCGAAGCAGAGCCACGGAACTTCCTGTGGCGGCATTGTCGCCGCCAGGGGTTTCAACGGCGAGGGGCTTAGTGGCGTGGCACCCGAGGCCAAGCTGATGGGCGTGCGTTTGATCGCCGGCCCGGCGACCGACGAGGCGGAAGGAATGGCATTTGGCTGGCAGCCGGCCGGAACGACCGTGCACGTATCGAGTAACAGCTGGGGTCCTGATGATGATGGCATCGATGGCGGACGTCAGGGGCTGTTGGCCGCAGCGGGCATAGCCAAGGCCGCTACGAGTAATCGCGACGGTTTGGGAACGGTGGTGGTGATTTCGGCCGGCAATGGCCGGGGCAAGGGCGACAACGCGGGCTACGACGGCTATTCGAGTTCGCGATTCGCCATCGGCGTGGGCGCAGTGAATCGCGCCGGGCAACCTTCGTCCTACAGTGAGGAAGGCATGAACGTGGCGGTATCGGCCTTCGGCGGCGAGTTTGCGGCACCCGACGTCATCTGGACCACCAACAATTCCGGCCCCGAGGCAAATGCTCATGTGCGGGAAGGCGCCACCAGTCAAGCGCCCGTGGACTACACCGATTCCTTCAATGGCACTTCGGCCGCGGCCCCCCAGGTCTCCGGGGCGGCTGCCCTGCTGCTCGAGCGCAATCCGAAGTTAAACTATCGCGACATCAAGGAGATCCTGATATCGACGGCCCGGCGGACTGGCCTCAAGGATGGCGACGGGTTCGTCAAGAACGGTGCCGGCTTTTTGTTCAGCCATTCTTTTGGCGCCGGAGTGATCAACGTCGCCAAGGCCCTGGAACTGGCCGATGGATGGAAGAGTTTGGGGCCGATCAGCGAAGTGGCCAGCCAGCAGCCCAATCTCAACCTCGCGATTC
>JAYVRS010000820.1:0-4207 GCA_043776185.1 Bryobacteraceae bacterium
GACTTCCGCTTGCCATGCGCCAAGCTCTTATCGAACTCCATCGAACAGTAGTTCATGCTCGCCAAAGACTTAAACTCGTCGAGCACTGCAAACCCGGGAATCGACGCATCCATGCGCAGCTCAAAATTGAGCGCCGGTTGGCCTTCAGGCGTTTTCGCCGGCGAGGAACTCAACGTCGCCTCGCCCAGGCTCAACCCGCTGGCCCAGTTGATGGAGTAACGCAACGATTCTTGCGCGGCCAAAGGCAGCGTGAGTAAACAGAAAACCAAGTATTTCATGAACGGGGCACCGGTACCGATTTCGCAGTCATACTTCTGGCCCGGCTCTCGGAAGCCACCGAGTAGTAAGCAGCCAGGGTCTCCTGCGCCGCCCGATTCCAATGAAACAGAGTTGACCGCTGTAGACCCAGACGTCCCATCCGCGCGCGAAGTTGCGGATCAATCAGCAGGTCGTTCAAAGCCCGGCCCATCTGGTCGATGTTGTGGGGATCAAACAGCAGGGCCGCCGAATCCGCCACCTCCGGCATCGCCGAGGTATTGCTGCAAGCCACGGCCCGCCCGCAAGCCATCGCCTCCAAAATCGGAATGCCGAAGCCTTCATAGAATGAAGGGAAAACGAAAACGTCGCAGGCGGAATAATAGTGCGCCAAGTCCTCGTCGCTCACGAAACCTAAAAAGACGATGCGATCCGCCGCGCTGCTCGCCCGCGCGGCGGCGCGCACGGTGGGCGAAAACCAAGTATCCTTGCCGACGATCACCAGCCGGTGCGGCAATTCGGGATGCGTCCGAATCACGTTCTCAAAAGCCTTGATCAAGCCCAAATGATTCTTGCGCGGTTGCACGTCGCCCACCGTCAATACGAACGGCCAGGCAATGTCTTTGCGGCGCATCAACCAAGCGGCCGCCACTTCCTGGGCGACGGGGCGAAACTCGGGAGCGACGCCGTTGTGGATCACGCTGATCCGGTCCGGGTCAAGGTCATAGGCCTTCGCGACGGACTTGCGCGAAAAGGCGCTCGGCGTCAGGATCCGCGCCGCCGCATGCACCGTCCGCTTTACCGTCAGCTTCAGCTGCGTCGCGCGAGCCTTCGAAAAATACTCTGGGAACTCCAGAAAGCTGACGTCATGAACGCTCACCACAATCGGCACCGGGCACACCAGCGGGCTCGTGTACTGCACATGCAAAAGGTCCGGCTGTTCGCGCAGCAGGCTAAACGGAATCTCCGCTCCTAGACGAATAAAAGGATTGGTCGAAACCGTCTGCACGCGGAACCGCGCTGGGATGGCAGGCCGCGCCTCAGGAGTCGAAATGTAGGTGAGGAAATCGCTCTCACGATCTTCTTGTGCGAAACAAGACAAAAGGTTTTTCACGTAAACCTCGTTGCCGGTAAGTTTCTGCCCAATCGCGTGAGCATCAATCGCGAATTTCATCCCCGTGCGAGTTGCTTGATTCAAGGCGGTCCGATCTCACCAGTATAGTTGACGGACGCGAATTGCGAAATGCGTACGGGCTTTAGATCTGGTTACTTTCCAGAGCATTCCAAGCCGCCGGCCACGTGAATCGCCTTTCATATAACCCCCGCCCTGCCGCTGCCACTCGGTTGCGGTCTGTTTCATTTGTTAACAGTGTGCCGATGGTGTCGATAAATTCATCAGCAGAAGTGGCGAGTTGTAACGCGTCTCCCGCACCTAACCCTTCCGCACTTAACCCTTCCGCGCCCAGGGGCGTCGAAACCACTGCCGTCCGCGCGGCCCAGGCTTCCAGAATTTTGAGCCGCGTGCCGGAGCCCGACTGGATCGGCACGACGGCCACTTGGGCCGCCGCCAATTCCCTCACCGCATCGTCCACCGGGCCGGTGAGATGCACGCGCGGTGAGTGCTTCACCATGGCGCGAACGAACTCAGGACGCTTGCCGATCAACCGCCATTCGAGCTGTGGAAAGCGTCGCGCCAGTTCCGGCCACACTTCACGCGCAAACCATTTTACAGCCGCCATGTTTGGCGGAAATTCGAGGTTGCCGGAGAAGGCGATAGCTTGCTGCTTCGCCACCTGCGGCACCGGCACCAGCGGAATGGCGTTCGGATAGATGATCGTATTCGGCAAATTCACGCGCGCCGCGTCTTCGGCGGAAGTAACCAGCACCGTATCGAAGCCCGGCAAGCGTTGCCGCTCCAGAACCCGATTGGCCGCCGCAAACCGCCTCCAGACCAACGACAAAGGCGGGCGATCAACCGCCGCCCGCGTCTCGTAAAAGATCGACTCGATATTGTGTAAGTCGCACGCCAGCCGTCGTGCCCGCGAGCGAAAAAGT
Source organism: Bryobacteraceae bacterium (assembly GCA_043776185.1). GTDB lineage: Bacteria > Acidobacteriota > Terriglobia > Bryobacterales > Bryobacteraceae > JALHNI01. Next base: position 2,311 of record JAYVRS010000820.1, read on the forward strand.
GGCGCATAGCTCGAGGTCCAAAAGTGCTCGAGGCAAGCCAAGTCATAGCGGCGCTCGCCGAGCCAGTTCGAGATGGCCACTTCATGGCCACCAAAGCGATCCTCATGCGGCGGAATGAAGCGGGCCAATCGATGCAGGTTGCGAAGCGTTTTGGAGACGGCATCTTTGCGATGGGCGGGTAAGTGGATCACCAGAACCTGGCGCGCCAAACCGGCGGGCAAAGTGGCCTCGGGGTCCGGCGCCCCGGGTTCGCGAAACAGCACTAAGTCGAGCGCGTAGTGCCTGCCCAAGTAAGTGGCCAACGACGCCGTGCGCAACGCGCCGCCACCGATCGCCGGAAACGGCGCCTCCGGGCACACCAACAGCGCGGACTTAGCCTTTTCCGATGGCTGCCGCATACACTTCTCGCGTCATCCGCGCGGTCCGCGCCCAGGAAAATTCCGCCGCGCGCTTAATTGATCTATCAGGATCCGGCACAGCCTGTAACATCGCCTCCGCCCAGCCCCGCACATCCCGCGCTTCTACTTTCACGGTCGCTCCACCGCCCGTCTCCACCAAGGCCGCATCACGCGAAGTAATCACACAAGCGCCACACTGCAGAGCTTCCAATACCGGCAGCCCGAAACCCTCATACAAGGACGGATAACAAACCGCCGCCGCCTGCGAGTAAAGCGCCGGTAAGTCCTCATCGGGCACCGCCCCCAGATAACGCACACCTAGATCAGTGGGGTGGGCCTCCGGCCCGCCCAAAGCCCGCCCCACAACTAACAACTCATAACTTGAATTAACCGCACGAACCAGCTGAAACGCCGCCAACAAAATATCTAGATTCTTACGCGGCTCCCTAGTCCCCACGCAAAGAAAGTAACTCCGCCGCAGCCCAGCTACCGGCCGAAACAAAGCACCCGCCGCCAACGGAACCGCCCGCACATCCTCAGCCGGCACGCCAAAATGAGCCACCACCTCCCGCTGAATCGCCTCGCTCGGCGTCAGAATCAGCGAGTAACATCGCAAACGAATCAGCCAAGGCAAACGCCTCCGCACCCGATCGCTCGCATCGCCAAAGCGCCAAGGAGAAAGGTCATGAATCATCAACACCGACGGTCGCCGCTTGATGTAAGGCACACTAAAATCCGTGCCATGAAACACATCGACCCCCGCCAATTGCCGGTTCAGTCCCCAGAGCCACCAGTAACGAGCCAGTCCCTTGGGCCGCTCCCCGATCTGGTCCGACCGTAAGAGAAACCGATCCTCGGGAAACTCCCGCACCAAAGCCCCATGTAACTCCTCAACATAACGCCGAATGCCGCCCACCGGGCCACTAAGCGGCGTCGCATCCAAGGCCACCGTCAACCCTGCGCCTCCTGATAGGCGCGCTGGACATTCACCTGCCACAAAATCGCAAATCCCGCAATAAAGAAGACAATTAGCGACAAGATCGAGACGCGGTAACTATGCGTAAACTGCATCGCCAAGCCAAACACCAGGGGACCAATCCAGCTCGTCCCCCGGTCACTCACCTCATACAACGCAAAGTACTCTGCCTCCCGGCCCTTCGGAATCATCAAGGAGTAAGTCGACCGGCTCAAGGCCTGCGTCCCTCCCATCACAAAGCCCACCAACCCCGACAGCACAAAGAACTCCGCCGTCCCCCGCACAAATCCATACGCGTAAATCAGCACCCCGGTCCAAATCACCAATGCAAAAAGGATCGCGCTGCGCGCCGTAATCCGCCGGGCCAGGAAGCTAAAAGCCATCGCCCCACCGAAAGCGACAAACTGCACCATCAGGATGGCCAGCGTCAACGTACCCATCTTGATCCCCAGCTCATCGCTGCCGAACTGCCCGGCCAGCGCAATGATACTCTGGACAGCATCGTTGTAGAGTAAGTAAGCCA
>JAYVRS010000821.1:0-15195 GCA_043776185.1 Bryobacteraceae bacterium
GTCAGCGAGTCGCCGACTTATATTCCGCCCGTGCCGGACGTCGATCCCAGCCGTTTTGTCGACTCCAACCTGGACAACCAAGCGGGTTCGACGTCCTACGGTCGCCTACGCACTTTCGTGGTGGGGAGACGCTTTTCCGCCCGCGCGACCGACGGCACCGTCACTTCGCGCGCGTTGCAAGCGGCCACGACCCATTATTTTCGCATCAATTGCGGCCCCGAACAGGCCACCGGCTCCTTCACCACAACCACCATCCCTTTCGGCAACACCCATACCGATCCTATCCCGGCCGATCCGGAAAACCCCGGCCAGCCGTTTTGGCCTCAACTCGACTATCGCGATCGTAATAAGACCTACATCGACCCACACACCGGTGCACTCCTCAAACGGCTTACCGGCCCTGCGGATATTTACGACATCGGCATCACACCGGATTTCTTTCCCTGGGCACCTCAATCGATCATTCGCACCGGCACCTGGACCGGCACCACTGGCTTTCCCTACTCCATCAGCAGCTCAGACTCCCCTCTGGTCATGCTCGCGAGCGGATTGCGCAGTTGGGGTGCCTATCCCTTCACCACCTCCGCTTCCCGTTACTCTTTCGACGGCGGCGGCCATTTGAATTGGCTGGTTCTACAAATTACGGCCCGTTCGAGCGACAGCGCTTGTAACGCGGCCGTGTCCGACAGCTGCACCTTAGTGGTTTGCCTTTCCACCGACCGTGTTTCCTGCCATCCCTACTCGCGGCAATTGGAGGTGCCCCTCACTTCTTCCCAGCGCATGACCCAGCTGGGCCAGTTCGATTACCTCAACCAGGGAGGGTGGATTGCGCCCGGCAAACGCTGGTTGAATGGTCCGGAGACGAGTAACTACGGCGGATCGGCAACTTGTGACGGTTCGGCCCAGGTTACCGCTAGCGGGTATACCCCGTTCAGCCTCGCCTGGAACCCGGGCAGCAAAATCTCCATCAACAACATCGAGTACGAAATAGCGTCTATCCAGCATGAAGAACAATTGACGCTCACCACCAACTGCCCCGTGGGAAGCTGGAACTACACGGCGCTGAATTTTTCGATTCTCGTGCGGCCTAAGGTGCCGAGCCCCGCTACGATCACCATCAATTCGATCACCTCGAAATGGGAATTCGGCGTTCCGCCAAATTGGACCGCCGCCGCCTACTGGGATTATTCGTCAACGGCCGCCGTCAACGGGGCGGCTAACCAGCCCGGTTACATGGTGATGATTCCGTCTCTCCAGGGCATTTATTGGGTGAATGGCGATACGGGTGATTCCCGGCTCCTCACTCTGGATATCAATGTCAACGCCGGTTGCTTTGGGCAGGCACCGATGTTCGACGTCCAGAACGGGGCGAAGTGGTATTGCGCAACCGGTAATGCCGCTCGATCTTTCGAGTATGTCGGTAATTTCGCGGAACGGCTCAATGGGCCTTCGTCTGGTTTCAATTACAGTTTCGTAAACCGCATCCCCGATTGTATTGGGCCCGCCAACGCCAACCGGCCCTGCCTCATCAACACTGACATCACCGCCGGCACCAACCTTCAAGCCTTAGTCCGGGCCTTCGATCCAGAATTCGATCCCGTCAAATACAGCATATTCCTTTCCACGGGAATCAATCAGAGCGGGCAATTCGCTTTGGTGGCCTTTCGCGGCGCGGAAAATACGCCCGGTTGGATCATTTTTTTCGACCCCTATGCCACGTCCAATTCCGAACCCGGCAATGCCGGCTGCGTCGGTGCCGCCGTCGGCAATCCCAACCGCAAAGGGTGCATCGTGGCCGCTTTGCCCACTTGGTTGCGCGGTGCCGGCCGCGGCCAACCTCTCAAGGGCGACATTCTTCCCAATCTGGCCGCGGGATGGATGCGTTACTATCCCATGGTCTCGAATGGCGCCGCCGCCGGCCCCGGCTATGGCCCCTGGCAAATGGATTTGCCGACCGGCTTCGCTTTTAATACCAGTGTCGCCGCCGGAACGAACCCCAATGAAATCCCCGGTGGCCTCAATGAATGCCCCGCCAACAACTTCCTCATCACCGGCAAGCGCTGTACCGTCGTCACCGTGGGTAGCGAACCTTATGATCCATCCCCGTTTGGCGGCGAAACCGGGGCTCCGGCCGAGTATCTCACGGTGCAGGTCGGCGACTATCTCGCCATCTCGAGTTCGCAATTTACGATTAACTACACCTTCGTCACCGAACTGGTGCGTGTGATCGGCAAGTCCGGTCTCAATCTGGTTCTCGCTCGCGGTCAGCGGCGTGGCAAGGATTCTTGCGCCCCGGGCAATCCTATCGAGTGTGGCGCCGGCTCATCCGCTCCTTTGGCCGCCACTAACGCCAAGTTGTATTTCGCTGGCTCATCGCCCGCCGTTTACTGGAACTTCGCCCGCGATCCTCACGGCCTCGCTGGTGCCAGTTATGAGACTAGATCCCTGGGCAATGGGCACTCCTTCGGACGCTTCGGCACCATTGTGGAAGCCCCCGGTGGCAGCGGTGGTTTTGACCCTCGCTGCAACCACTCCCAAAATTGCTATTCGTTCACCAATGCGACCGGTCCTCAAGAGCTTACTCAAATTGTCCGCACCGGTGTGGCACCCAATAATCCTCCTTTTGCTGGAAAAATCGGCTTCGCCACTCCGAATAACGTCCAAACCCACCCTTCCGCCATGGGTCACGCATCTTCAGCCCTCGAAAAAGAGTTTTTTCTCGATGCCCGCCCGTTCAACGGCATCTACCAGGCCACCGATGCTAAGCCCGTCGCCACCAACGTCGATGGGCCACTCTGGAAATTTGCCGCCGGTGCGCTGGCCCTGAACCGCAAATTCGTTCCCACCAAAGCGCAAAATGGCTGGCATCCCCTGTACGATCTCAGCGGCCTCGAATCCTCCATCGGCACCTCCCCCACCGATGCTTACCGTTACTGCGTCGTCCAACAGACCGGCGAATGCTACGCCGGTTCCGTCAAAGATGAGGTCTATTTTAATGTCCCTTATCTTCGCCTTCCGTTCTGCGCGTTTCCCGGACAAGCCAGCTCTTCCCAGGACATCACCGACATCTGCATCTTCGATCAAGGCATCGTCATCGACTCGATGATGCAGTTGCGTTCGAGCGTCTCCGGCGACCCTACCGGATCCACTCAGCGGGCTCTCTCGAAAGGTTTCGTTACCAGCCGCATGAACGTCCCTTTCTGGAACATTCAGTCCCTGTCGAACAACAAATGGGGCCTCTTTCGCTCCCGCTTCCTCAATGGCTTCCGTACCGAAGCCATGCTGGTCAAGTTCCCGCCCCTCACGCCGGTCGACTCAACCAACCGCTCCACCTTCATCCCCCTCTTGATTGCTCCACCCAACATTCCGGTCGGCGCCACCAACGTCACCATCGAGTTCGGCTATGCCGAAAATGGACCTGTGGACAAGCTTTACTGTACCCCCCGCGCCGAAACCTGCGCCGTGGGCCGCGCGCTCGCCTCTGACAAAGTCGATGCCGTCAATCCCTATTGGTTCTCCACTACCGAAGCCGCGTCTCTCGAAGGCACCCCCTGCGTGCAAGGCTGTGTCATTGCCATTCCGGCCCTACCGGGGCGCATTGTCTACTATCGCCTTCGTTACCGTGACGCGGACAACAATACGGTTTCCACCACCGGCATTCAGGCCGCGCTCGTTCCGTAACCAACCAAACGCGCCGGGCTCAACACCCGGCGCCGGGCGGCCAAAGGGCGGGGCCGTTCTTTAGAATTCGCTAGTCGCCAAGCGTTGTAAAATTGGGAGAGTTGATGACCCTGGCGCAAGCGCTTATTTTTATCCGGCCGCGAAAAGAGAAGATCCGCAGGTGCCCGCTATTCCGGGTTGGCGGACTTGAGCCGCTGCCTCTGGGGACTTTCCTACCGGGGCACTTCGCCCAACGATTTCCCGATGAAGCCGGACATCAAGGCGGGCTTATATGGCGATCTCGACGGCCCGCTCGCCGGCGTTCCCCGGGGTTGGGATGGTCAGGCGGCGGCCCGCTCACGGGAATCGTTGCGCGGGCGAACCATCAGCTGGTAACCAACGGATCGTATGCTGTTTAATTCTTTTCAGTTCCTGTTGTTCTTTCCGGTCGTTACGTGTCTGTACTTTCTACTACCCCACGGCCTCCGCTGGTTCTGGCTGTTGCTCGCCAGCTGTTACTTCTACATGGTGTTTCAGCCGGTTTATATCCTGATCCTGGCCTTCACCATCGCTGTTGATTATTGGGCCGGTCTCCTCATCGCCGATGCGCCGCTCCACCGCAAGCGCTTCTGGCTCATAGCCAGTATATTCGCCAACGTGGGCGTGCTCGCGGTTTTCAAATATTACAATTTTCTCAATGATAGTTTACGGAATCTATTCGGGCAGGGGCCTGAATCATGGCCGGCTCCGGCGCTGGCCATCCTGCTGCCGATTGGCTTGTCGTTTCACACTTTCCAATCGCTGAGTTATACCATTGAGGTCTACCGGGGTAACCAGCCTGCCGAGAGAAACCCGGGCATCTTCGCCCTTTATGTCATGTTCTACCCGCAATTGGTCGCGGGCCCGATCGAGCGGCCACAGAACCTCTTACACCAGTTTCACGAGCGAAAGTATTTCCGTCCGGACGATGTCCGCGCCGGATTACAGTTGATCTTATGGGGTCTATTTAAGAAAGTGGTGATTGCGGACCGGCTGGCACCCTTTGTCGATAACGTTTACAACAATCCCACCGCGGGCTGGCCCGGCATCTCCCTGATCCTCGCCACGGTGTTTTTTGCCTTCCAGATTTATTGCGATTTCTCTGGATATTCCGACGTGGCCCTGGGCGCCGCCCGCGTCATGGGTTTCCGTCTGATGAAGAACTTCGATTCTCCCTACCTCAGTACCTCGGTGGGCGAATTCTGGCGTCGATGGCACATCTCACTTTCCTCCTGGTTTCGCGACTATGTTTATATTCCCCTCGGCGGCAGTCATTCGCCGGCCGGGCGGCGGTACGTCAATCTCCTGATCACTTTTCTAGTTAGTGGACTTTGGCACGGAGCCAGTTGGACTTACGTCATCTGGGGCGGTCTCAATGGCCTTTATCTGGTGCTGGAACAGTTATTCGGTTTAGCGCCCTCCACCCGCCAGGATCGCACCCGCCGGAAACATACTCTGCCGGTCACTATCGTTCGCACGATCCTGGTATTCTCGCTCATTAACGTCGCCTGGATCTTCTTCCGGGCCCGCACCATCGCCGATGCGCTCTACATTATTCGCCACCTCGGCACGGGTTTACTCGACTTGCCGCGACAGCTAACCAGTCTGCCGTTTCTCAAAGTTTACATTCTCCTCAGCCAGCAGAAGGAAGACTTTATTGTCGCGCTGGCGGGAATTGTTTTCCTGCTGGCCGCCGAGATCCTGCATCGCTATCATCCGGTCGATGTCTGGATGGAGACCTGGCGCTGGCCTTTCCGTTGGGCCGCTTATTATCTAGCCATTGCCCTGATCGCGTTTTTAGGAGCTTTCAATAGTGTCCAGCAGTTTATCTACTTCCAGTTCTGATCGCCGCTCGCTCGCCGTGTTCATTTCTCGAGCCGCCGGATTCGCGGTACCCGTTCTGATCTATCTCCTCATCATCGCCGTGGCCGATCCGTTCCGGCTGTTCGAGGGCTCCGCTTTCCCGGAGGCGCTCAAGAAGCAGACCGCGTGGCCCCTGAACCCTTGCATGTGGAAGCTGATCTACTTCCACAAGCACCCCGCTTCGCATATCCTGCTTGGTGATTCGCGCATGGAAGGTCTGCCCGAAGCCACCATCACGGCGCGGACCGGCCAACGTTACGCCAATCTCGCTTTTGGCGGGGCCACCGCCAACGAAATCATCGATGCCTTTTGGTTTGCCGCGCACCGCCAACCGCTCAAGAGCGTGGTAATCGGCATGAACCTGAATGTCTACAATGGCTACGCTATTTACCGTCGAACCGAAGCCGTAGAGTCTCTCCTGACGAACCGGCTGCTCTATTTCACCAACCGCAATGTCGCCGAGGCTGCCTATCACACCTATCGCGCCGCCTTCACCGGCCGCTCTCCCGAACTCGACCGTGTCCCGGTCGGTCAGGAAAACTTCTGGGACGCGATGTTGGCCCTGCAGCATCTCGAGTACCGCCGCTGGGCCGAACCGGTCGCCTATCGGCCGCAGTTGCAGAAAATCTCCGATTGGTGCCGCCAGAATGACGTTTCGCTGACCTTCGTCGTGTTTCCGTCACACCAGGATGTTCAGGCCGTGATCAGCCAGTATGGCCGCCTCCCTAATTTGGCGGCCATGAAAAAGGAATTAGCCGGCTGGGGCCGCGTCGTGGATTTCGAAGTAGATGGCGCACTAACCCGTGACCGAAGTAAGTTTCGCGATCCCATCCATGTCACCCGGGAAACCAGTGCCATTCTGGCGGCGGAAATCTTTGCGGCTCAGCCTTAAACCAACGCGCTTGCCTTCAGAATTCGCTAGCCGCCAAGCGTTGTAAAATCGAAAGAGTAGATGACCCTGGCCCAAGCGCTTACTTTTATCCGGCAGCGAAAGGAGACGATTCGCAGGCGCCCGCTATTCCTCGTTTGCGGATTTGAGCCCCTCCATTTGGGAACTTTTCTCCAAGGGCACTTCGCCCAACGGTTTCCCGATGAGGCCGCCGACGTCCAGACCGGCTTGTATGGCGATCTCGACGGCACGCTCGCCGCCGTGACTGGCACGAGGAGCGAAGCCGCCGCAGTCGTCATTGAGTGGAGCGATCTTGATTCGAGACTGGGGCTTCGAAGCTCTGGTGGTTGGAGCCTCTCGGTACAAACCCAAATTCTGGAAAATTGCGGTGAACGGTTCGCCCGGCTACTGATCGCCCTGGAAGCCATCGCGGCAAGAATACCGGTGGTCTTTGTGGCACCCACGCTGCCGATTCCGCTACTCGGGCACACGGCAGGCTCGCAGACCAGCCAGACGGAATTGGCGTTAGCTATGCAGTTAGCGGCGTTTCTGGCCGAAGCCGCCAAGCTGACCAGAGTTGCCATCCTCGATCAAGCCAGACTCGATAAACTTAGCCCCGCCGCTGGGCGTCACGACCCATCGATGGAACTGAAAGCGGGCTTCCCCTACACCCTCGGACACGCCTCCATCCTCGCCGGACAAATCGTTGAAGTTTTATTTCCGCCCCCGCCCATGAAGGGTCTCATTACTGATCTGGATGGTACTCTTTGGTCGGGAATCGTGGGCGAAGTGGGAGCGTCAGGCGTCAGTTGGAGTCTGGCGGAACACACCCAGATTCACGGGCTCTACCAACAGTTACTGCGCCATTTCTCCGAGATGGGCGTGCTAATCGCGATCGCGTCAAAAAATGAGCAGACCCTGGTCGAAGAAACCCTCCGGCGCGAGGATCTCTATGTTCCCGGCACCGCCTTCTTCCCGGTGCGCGCCGATTGGGGAGCCAAGTCGCGCCACGTGGCCGAGATTCTGCGCACTTGGAATATTAGTGCCGATAGCGTGGTCTTCATCGATGACAGCGCCATGGAACTGGACGAAGTGGGGACGGCCTTTCCCGCCCTCACCACGCGGCAGTTCCCCCCGCAACCGGCGCGCGCGCTCGCCCTGTTCGAAGAGCTTCGCGATCTATTCGGTAAACCTGCCGTAGGCCACGAAGATGCCCTGCGTCAGGCCAGTATTCAAGCAGCGCAGGCCATCCATCAGGCCGCTGCGATCGGCGATCGCGGCGAATTCGTCAGGCGTCTACAAGGTCGAGTCACCTTTGACGGCCGTAAGAGCGCGGCTAACCAACGGCTACTCGAGTTGATCAATAAGACGAATCAATTCAACCTGAACGGCGCGCGTGTCTCCGATGCCGAATGGCTGCGGTTCCTGGATGACCCGGCCAGCTTTGTGGTTAGCGTTGCTTATGAAGATAAGTTTGGACCATTAGGCGTCATCGGCATGGTGGCCGGAAGGCATGCCGGGCGTCGCCTGGAAGTGTCTAACTGGGTAATGAGTTGCCGCGCTTTCTCCCGTCAGATCGAGTTCCACATACTGGATCACCTTTTCCGGTTTCCGGCCGTCGAACAAATCGCGCTAGCCTTTCTGCCCACCGAACGCAACCAGCCCTTACGGGAATTTCTCGCCACCCTGGGTCCCATCCCCGGAATAGGCGACCCACCGTATGTTCTATCGGGAATGCGCGTACCGGCCGAGCATGAGTTACCCCATCAAGTCGCCGTTATCGAGGAGAGCACCCCCCTGGCTGTTGCATAATTAGAAATAATGCTTGATAGGTTACTAACCCGCTTGACTAAAATCCCCGGAGCCCGCAGTTTGTGGCTGCGCTTTCCCGTTGGCTCCGTAGCGACGCGGGTGCGTTATGGCATTTATACCCGTCCGCACTACGCCTATGGAGTTTACGAGGCGGCGGATCTGGCGAAGCGCCTGGGTCTCAAGGCCATTCAAGTGATCGAGTTCGGCGTAGCCGGAGGACGGGGCTTGGTCGCCCTCGAGAACATCGCCGCCGCCGTGGGGCGGGACCTCGGTATTCAGATCCACGTGTGTGGATTCGACAGTGGAGCCGGCATGCCCCCGCCCGTTGATTATCGTGACCTCTCACATGTGTGGGAACAGGGGTTCTATGTAATGGACGTTCCGAAGCTGAAGGCCAGCCTCCAACCCAGTACAGAACTTGTTCTGGGCGACCTGAAAATTACTCTACCTTCCTGGGTCCCTAAGGCGCCAGTAGGTTTTGTTTCATTCGATCTTGATTATTACAGCTCCACCGTTGACGCCTTCGCGCTCTGGAAGCTGGGCAGCCAATCAATATTGCCGCGCGTCTACACTTACTTCGATGACATCATCTGGCCAACCCACGCGCTCCACAATGACTGGACGGGGGAGTTATGCGTCATTCGTGAGTTTAACGAGACTCATCCGCGCCAGAAAGTCTGCCCCATTCATCTCCTGCGCCACACCCGCCCTCACGAGTCTCCCTGGAACGACCAAATGTACGCGTTTCACGATTTCGACCATCCGCTATATGCCCGGAATATTACCTCCGCCGGTGATCAATTCACGCAAATGCCGCTCTAACCACTAGCCGTGGCCAGACAGATCGCGTTCGAGGTATTCAATTAGGAGGGACTCCGGTGAACGCATCCAAGCGATCTGACGCCCGCCGAAAGCCACGGCCGGTTTGGGGGACCGGATGAGTACCGCTTTCCGGGATTTCATCCACTGAATCTGCCCCAATAAATCGTCTACCTCGTAGCAAAGGTGATGCAAGCCTCCGCCGTTCAGCAGAAAGCGCGCTACCGGTGAGTCGGGCGTCATTGGCTCCACTAACTCCAGTTGCACGATGCCCGAAGCGGGAAGGTTGAGAAAAGCCACCCGCGCGCGCTGGATGGGGTCGGCAAAAACTTCGGAAACCAGCTCGGCTCCCAGGCTCAGCCGGTAACTCTCGATCTTATTTTCAATCGAATCGACCACACACCCGATGTGATGGAGGGTGAGGCCTCCCGGGCTAGGCATTCGCCGTCCGCGAGCTTACAACCTTCAGCACGGCGGCAAATGAATCAGCCCCTTCGAATTCCTCAAAGTCGAGGTCGATAGCGAAGGCTTCTCCGATCAGGCTGAGTAGTGTCACTTGGGCGATAGAGTCCCAAGCGGCCGTGTTACTCTGGGTCGCCGCGGGGATGTCCTGGCGGTTGAGACCGGGAAAAACTTGGGCGAAACACTCCACCAGCCGTTCGAAATTTTCATCCTGCATGTTAACGTTCTGTTCCCCTTCACCTAATGTTCTCTTTATCTTAATCCGAAACCGGGCGGTCCGAATCGGGATCCGCCTAGGCCCAGAATTCAGGCGAGCCGGTCCGTAAATAAGCCGCATCGCCGTCCAGCATCCGGAAGGTAATCGGCACTTCCGGCAGTTCTTTTCGGTTTGAGGCGAGCAGAAAAAGCGCATCCGTGCCGCGTGGATGAAATCCGGCGTCGAGAAATGCCTGCGAACCAGCCGGGTCACTGGCCATCGAGATGACCTCGGCGACCTGTTGATCCTGACGCGCTTGTTGCACGGCAAGCTGAACTAAGGCGCACCAGTTGCCACGATCGGCCGAGTCCACCCAAAGATCCACGATCCGGGCCTGCGCCGGCACGAAGGCCAGCACGAAGTACCCGCGGATGCTACCGCCGTTGGAGACCAGGTGCATCTCGATGCGCGCCGCCGGACAGCGCAGGTAGTAGGCCATCAGTGCCGGAGTGCGTTCAAATAACATGCTGCCGGCGCTGGATTTCGGCCAGGGAATCGCCTGGGAGACCAACTCCTCCGCCGTAACCTGTCGAAGCGTCCAACCGCCCACCTGGGCTCGAGGAGCTTGCCACGTCCAAGCCAGGCTTCTCGCAAACTGAGCGCCCAGCCGGGCACTGAGTCTCTGACCGGTCAAACGTCGCAGCGGATGCACTGGCCGCACAAATCGCTGCGCCCGCCCACGAACCTTGAAGCCCAGCGCCGGTAGGATCTTCTGCGTCATCTCACTGCCGCCCACGGTCAACATCGCATCCGCGGACTGGCTCATCCGTTTCAGTAGCGCAACGCCGCTACCGGACGACTTCGGCTCCGCCGCCCAATCGATCAGATGGACGATGGTATAGCGCTCGCCTCCGGCCGTGAACGAGAGCGGTACGGCGGTGCCATGGGCGACGATCTCGTCCTGGCTGGTGAGGATATATCCACGGGAACCGGGCCAATCCGGATGTTCCAGCCAATTTTTCCAGTGCAGATGACGTGGTTCCAGACCCGGTTCCTGCGGGCCCTTTCCCCAGATTCGCTGCAGAAAAGACGAGACCGCGTCCGCATCGGCGGGAGAGGTGGCGCGGAACTGCCATTTACTCATTTTAGAACCGAACTCCATCGATTACCTGATACTGGGAACTCTCGTTCCAGGTGTGCGTCCCCCGCAGGCCCGGCATCCACGTGGGCAATACTGATTGCACTGGACTCTCGACGAATTCTGTCGGCGTCAGCCGCGTCACCTCGTTCACCTGAATCGCATAGCCGTAGCAAACCGAGCAATCTTGCGTGGGCCGGTAAAGGCGCCCGTTTCGCCAAAAGAGATTTCCGGCGGACCGGCTATTTCTCACCGAAACAGAGATCGGACTCGCCGGATGCAAATTCCAAACACTGTCCAATCGATCCGCCCAAAATAGAAATGTCTCCATAAATGGTTGCGCCGTCGTGGTGAAGAAGTACCAGCGCCCTTCGTGATGAATCGGCGTCGTGTCCACTACCCTCAGGTCTGCCGCCATCCTCCGCGGCATTGGATCGATTTCCCAGGGAAATTCCCTAAACCGATACAGCTCAACTTGACCGGCGTCGGCGGTCTCCGGCAGCAAGAACAACTCGCCATTCTCCTCCACCACGCAAGGATAGGAGATGTGATAATCCCGCTCCAGGATAATCCTCATTTCCGAGCAAGAGCCATCCTTGAATATTTCGACGCATCCTAGACGGCCCCGGCGCGTTTCTGGAATGTCCTCGAAAAGCAAATACGTGTGCCCGTCGTGCTCGGCAAGAAACGGGTCCGCCATCTCCCGACGCTCCTGAGGTAAGCGAACCTCTCGAAATCCTTCTAAATCGAGTCGGCCGGGATCCGTCACCGAGTTCCCTCTATTCGGCCGGATGGCCACGAACCACTTGGCTTCTCTTCCACGGTTTCTCAGACGCACCGTGGCACTGGCCGCCATCTTCTTGGCGACGAATCGCCCGGCTTCGAGGTTGGACGGATAACCAGCTTTCGCCAGCGCATCCATCGGCTCCTCCACCAACGTCCGCCACCGCTCAACGCTCCGTCCCGAGCGCAACCCAAGGCACGCGGAAGCCAGCGTTCGCATGGCCGCCACGACCGGCTCTTCGGCATTCAGCGTGAAGTGAAAACCCTGCGTCGTGGCCGTTTCCGGTTTGGCTATCATTCGCCCGCTGAAGAACGAGGATTCGTGCCACGCAATGCTAACCGACGACGTCACCTCACTGTTGGCCACCTCATCCCAGAAGGGAATGATCCGATGTCGCCGCCCGAAGCGAACCGTGAAGGCTCCTTGAGGTGCCAACCCCTTCAAATCCAAGCCGGAATCGGGCTCGCCGGCCAGCCAGATCAGAACCTCGCATTTGGCGTTCCGGATCCCATCGGCTGCGCCGCCACCGGCTGGCTTCTCCCCATTCAGATCCCCATTCAGAGCAAAATCCCCGCTGGGCCCGAAGGGATCGAAGCGCGCTCGACTCGCCGTGTCAACACAATTCACTAACCACGAAGGCCGTTTTGACGCGTGTGAGGCGTTAACCGGAAATATGAGTAACTGGACGTCGAGTCCCCGGATCTGCCCCAAAAACGTCAGGAGCGCATCCTCCCACGGCCTGGGCCGCTTGCTGTCCAGCACCACCCCCACCCGCAGTGGTGCGCCATTTACCACCGTCTCCTGGAAGGGTATCAGAAGTGTTGATATATTCGGCGCTTGAATCATTCGTGACCTCTAATGTTACCATCGGCGCCATGCGGCGTTCGCCCATCCGGTTCGTTCATCTATTGCGGAAATTGGCCAAGATTTCCAATGCAAGTACTAAAACTCCCCCACCTGCCACGAATACTTTGTTAAGCTAACCTAACAGTGTGGTTAGATTCAGCGAGAAAAGCTGAGGGGGTGGTTGGCCCCGGTCGGCATCTCCCATTCACGCGCGTCATCGTCGCAATACTATTTATTTGGTTCGCTGCCGATATCGTTGGAGCATTCCTCCCGGCCGATTGGCTGCACCTTCCGCCGGATAGCGTCGCGGCCCGTCGCCCCGGACGTTACTCCCCGTTTATCCCCAACGTCAGAATCAAGTACCATCCGTGGATCGGCGGGACAGCGGTGACGGGGAATTTACCTCCCACTGAAACCCGCAGCCCGATGCTTTTCGGTAGCGATGCCTGGGGATACCGTCTCACTCCAGGCGTACCGCTCACCAGTAAATTCGACCTAGTACTCCACGAGGGCCATTCGTTTGCCTTCGGCGGCGGCTTGTCGGATCGGGAAACCCTCCCCTCCGTGATGACCAGCCAGACGGGCTTTCGGATGTACAACGGCGGCCATCCCTCCTGGGATCAGCCCGGACCCGGGCCACTCTTCGAGTTGGTCCGCCAATCCGGCACCCAAAAGCCCATCGTGGTCTTTCTCGAGTGGGAACAATTCGACCATCTCCGCAGCCAAATCGATGGTGGAGTCTCGCGCCTGGATGGCCTCGGCCGCGCTACGTTCGGACCGGATCGTTATGCCCGACTGAAAGGCGACTTGCGGTATGGCAAACTCCTGTTCACCGCGCGTTTTAGTATTCCCCCCATAGAAGTGCTCTCTACCCGCTTGTTCAAATCCATCAGCAATGACCGGATCCTGCCCAATCGCTATCGCTCGGCCGTCGTTGAGCGCACTGATCCCCGGGGCCACCGGCTGTTATTTCTGGCAAAAGAAGTCAGTCGGACCCTCGCGCCACCCGATGATAACGACATTCAGGCCCGAGCCGAACACTTCGCCTACTATCAAAGCCTCCTCGCCGCCCACGGCCTGGACCTTTACTTGGTCCTATTGCCGAATAAATACACTCTCTACGGTCCGCTGCTGGACCGCATTCCCTTATCGCCTTACTTCGACCGATTGGAGCAAGCGCTCGTCAAGCGCGGAGTCAAAACCCTCAACATGCTCCCTCAGTTGCGCGGCTTAGCCGCCCAGGAACTCGCCACTGGCGATTACTCCTATTACCGCGAAGATCATCATTGGACGGCCCGCGGCGTCCGCCTCACCGCCGCCGCCCTCGCCGCGCGCCTGCGGGCCGATCGCATTATCCCCGCCGCCGAGTTAAAACATGCTCTTCAATAGCGCCGTCTTTCTTGGCCTATTTCTGCCCGTCACCTATTTCGTGTTTTGGTTTCTCTCCACGAAGCAAGCCCGTTATATTTGGCTGACCCTCACCGGTTATGTCTTTTACGGCTATTGGAACCCGAAATTCTGCCTACTCATGCTATTCTCCACCCTGGTCAGTTATCTGGCTGGTCTGGCGTTCCTCCGTTGGGATCATGACGACCGCGCCCGTAAATTCCTGCTCATAGTTCCCCTGGTCGTCGATCTGGCCCTGCTGGGTGTCTTTAAGTATCTCGGTTTCGCCATCGATACCGTCAATTCCCTGTTACATACCTGGAACCTGCCCCATCAGTTCGAACCCTGGAAAATGATTCTCCCGGTCGGGATTTCGTTTTATACCTTTCATACCATTACTTACATCGTCGACGTGTACCGTCGGCAAATCACCCCCACCCGGAACTTCTTTGAATTTGCCGCTTATGTGTCGCTCTTCTCGCAGCTAGTAGCCGGTCCGATTGTGCGCTTTTCCGAGCTCCAGCAAGACCTCGAACACATTGATCAAAAGCGGGAGCCCCGCATGCGCGACTTGGGTTGGTCTTTTTTCGTCATCGGCATGTGTCAAAAGATGCTCGTCGCCGATACCATCGCCTCCATCACCGATCCCGCGTTTCTGCATGTGAGTTCACTTTCCAGTGTCGAAGCCTGGCTCTGCATGCTGGGTTACTCTTACCAGCTCTACTTTGACTTTGCCGGGTACAGCAATATGGCCGTCGGCCTGGGCTACCTCTTTGGGATGCACATCCCCCAGAATTTCAATTCGCCGTACCAAGCCCTCAACCCCGCGGATTTCTGGCGCCGTTGGCACATCTCCCTCTCCCGTTGTTTGCGCGACTATTTATATATTTCCCTGGGTGGCAATCGGGGCCCGGCCTGGAACACCTACCGGAATCTGATGCTCACCATGCTGATCGGCGGTCTCTGGCACGGTGCCAATTGGACGTTTATCATTTGGGGAGCCTACCACGGCTTACTTCTGACTACTTATCGCGCCTGGCCCTGGATCTGGGACCGCCAGCCGCTTTGGTCCCAGCGAATCTTTACTTTCATACTGGTCGTCTTCGGCTGGACGTTCTTCCGCGCCGCCACGCTCACCGACGCCCTCGTTTTGTTTAATCGCCTATTGATTCCCACCGGCGGCGCGTCAATGACCGGCAGCGCCGCTTTGGTGGTCCTGATTCTCATCGCTGGCTTGCTGGCCCACTGGGGGCCCAATACTTTTGAAATGCGCCATCAGTGGCGCCCTTGGCAAGCGTTTT
>JAYVRS010000822.1:0-4194 GCA_043776185.1 Bryobacteraceae bacterium
ACGTCCTCGAATTGGGCGAGCCGGTAGCGCGCCTGGGTGACCAGGATTTCGGAGCGAGCGTAGGTAGCTTGCGGCTGGTAGATATCGAGGGGCGAGATCGCGCCCAACTCCAGTTCGCGCTGGGCACGCTTCAAACTGGTGTCGGCCAGGCCCAGGGCTTGCTCCTGCACCTTGAGGTTTTCACGGGCGCCGATCACATCCCAGTAGGCATTTTCGGCGTTGGCCAGTAACCGATTGATGGTGTCTTCAAAGCGGAATTCAGTGGAGCGCAGCCGGGCCTTGGCGATATAGACGGGGATCTTGTTGAAGTAGCCGCCGCGATTGCGCAGCAGGGGCTGGGTCAACGTGATGTTGAGGTTTGACGTGTAGTTCGGGTTGAAATTAGCGAAGGAGTTATTGGTGGAAATCTTCTGCGCCGAGTAATTGACTTGGTACTGCAGGCCGTTCTCCAGTAGTTGAGTGACCCCCAGCGTAAAGGGCTGGCTCAATTGGCTGAGCACGGCGGCACCAGCCAAGGCGTCGGTGGTGGGGGTTTGCTGCCGGGTGGCGGTGAAGCGCGCGTTGGCAATGGGATCGAACACACCGAAAGCGCGCTGAATGGCATTCCGTTGCGGCTGCACTAACACCTTCTGCAGCATGATCTGCGTATTATTGGCCAACACAAGTTCCAGGTAGGAACGCAGAGACAACTCAAATTTGTCCCCGACGACGAAATCCTTCAGCCGGGTAGGGTCGGCAATCGAATAAGTGGGGTCGGGCTTCAAATACAAGGACTGCTTGATGTAATTCGACGTGCCGAAGCGCGGAACGACGACATCATCGTAAGTCCGCAGTTGTCCGGTGAAAGGGTTGGTGGTCTCTTCGGGAGCATTCAGTTTACGGGCCGCCGGAGCGGCCTGATCCTGGCCGAAAGCGAGCGAGCACAGCATCAGAATCGGGAGTAAAGGACGCAA
The DNA here is from genome assembly GCA_043776185.1 of Bryobacteraceae bacterium. GTDB lineage: Bacteria > Acidobacteriota > Terriglobia > Bryobacterales > Bryobacteraceae > JALHNI01. The sequence continues at coordinate 954 of JAYVRS010000822.1, forward strand.
AGAAATAAGCATTGAATCTCGCAAGTAAGGATTGATTTATTCGTAGCGGATAGCTTCGATGGGGTCGAGCTTGGCGGCCTGTACCGCGGGATAAATCCCGAAGAGCAAGCCGATGCCGCAAGAGACACCGAAGGCGACAATGACGCTGGCGGCGGTGACCACGGTGGACCAACCGGCGGCCGTGGCAATGATCTTGGACAGCGTCAGACCGAACAGGATACCGATGACGCCGCCTATTATAGAGATCAACACCGCTTCCATGAGAAACTGACGGATGATGTCGGCTTGGCGTGCACCGATGGCCCGCCGGATGCCGATTTCGCGGGTGCGTTCAAGCACGGTGGCCAGCATGATGTTCATGATGCCGATGCCGCCCACCAGCAGGGAGATGCCGGCGATACAGAGCATGACGACACTGAAGATGAAAGAGGTCCGGCGACGCTGCTCCAGCAGGCCGGCCGGGACGGTGACGGTAAAGTCGCCCGAATCCTTATGGGTAGAAGCGAGGATGGCGCTAACGATGCTGGCCGTCTCAATCGAGTCGGTGTTATTGCCCACTTTCATATAAATGCCATCGATCTCGTCCTTCAAGTAAGAAGTATTGTCTTCAAAGCGGCGCATGACCGTATTGAGCGGCGAGATGATCAGGTTGTTGCGGTTAGTAACTTCGAGGCCTTCGACGTCCGAATCGGACGTGGCCTGTTGGGCCAGCACGCCGACGACTTGCAGCCAGTTTTCGTTCACCTTAACGAACTTACCCACCGCCGGTTCGTAGCCGAGTAAGTTCACCTTGGCGCTTTCGCCCAGCACGCAGACTGGGGCGGAGTTCATATTGTCTTCTTCGGTGAAGAAGCGCCCCTCCACCACTTTCAAACTGTTGATTTCGAGATAGTCGGCTTCGACGCCGATCAGCAGCGGCGGTTCGCTCGCTACTTTTGGAAGAATCTTCTGCGGCTTAAAGCGTTTGCGCGGCGTCGAAGCCGCCAAGCCGGGGACATTTTCACTGATAGCGCGGAAATCGCGAAAGGTAAGGCCGGGCGAAATAGCGCGACGGGCCTGAAGTTCGTTACGGTCCACGGCTTCTTTGGCTTCGACGATGATGTTATTGACCCCCAGTAAGTCGATGTAGCTCATCATCTCTTTCTGGGCGCCCGCAGTGATCGACAGCATGGCCACCACCGCACCGACGCCAAAGATCATGCCGAGCATGGTGAGTAAGCTACGGAGCTTATGGACAAAGAGGCTCTGGAGCCCCATGTAAAGCTCAGGTATATAACTCGAAAGAATCTTATTCATCTTCTACCGGCTCCCCTTTTGGCCCATCGGCATTCCAGCGCCTGCGCCACCGCCATCAGACTTCTTTTTCTTGTCGCTGGTGGTGGCAAATGGATCGGCCAGCGCCACCACGTCGTTCGGTTTCACGCCGGACGTAATCACCATCACCGACTCGCTGCGTTTGAAGATCTGGATATTGCGCGCTTCAAAGCCACGCTCAGTTTTGACATAGACCACCGGCTTACCGTCTTTTTCAAAAACCGCTTGCGTGGGAACATTGATAGCGTTTGAAATCTTTTCGACGATGATCTCCACGTCAGAGAGCAAGCCGGGACGCAACAGCACATCGATCTGCGAATCGTCCTCGGGGGCCACCGGAAGCTTGGCGCTCTCCATGTCCTTCTGAGAAAAACCACCCGCGCCGAAGCCGCCACCGCCGCCCATCATGGCGCTGGCCCCACCACCGTCCCCGCGATTCCGGCGTCCCGCGCCGGGCCCGCCTGTTGAAGCGACTTCCGTCCCAGGAGCGCCACCGGTTGCCCCATCGGGTGGACCCGTTTGGGCTTGAGTACCGCCGGCACCATCGGGCCGCCGCCCGCCCTGCATCGGCTTGCCGGTGATCTTCTGATATTGTTCGCGCAACGACGCCATCACTTTGGTCCGCTCTTCGCCATCCAATTCCACAATGCTCTTACCGCCGAGAGCTTTGGCCATAGCGTCGCGCATTTTGGTGGCTTGATCGGGAGGAAGGTCGCGAGTGAAGGCCGCCATCATACCGCCGCCACCAGCCCGACGTTGACCGCCGCCAGATCCGCCACCAGATCCACCTGCGCCGCCGTCTGGTCCCCCAGCGGCCGCAAAGCCTCCTCCGGCCGAAGGACCGCCCATCGTAAACTGCGGCGCACCACCGGCGTCGCCGCCCCCTTGCATTCCACCGCCACCGGCCGCCCGGGCCATCATCGCGGCCAACGCGCCGGGCGGAGGCCCGATCGGCGCTTTCTTCCGGTTGGCTTCAGCCGTGGCAATGACGCGGGCAATGTATTCAGGCTTGGCGCCCAGCGTGGTTAACAACTGGTGCATGTCGACGCTAAAGAGCACATCGAACTTCTTGGCGGGGTCCGACGAAAACATATTCGCACTCGCCGTGGCGCTAAGCGATTTGATCTTGCCGGTGAAACTCTTGTCGGCAATCGCATCCAGACGCATGATTACGTCCTGACCTTCGTGAAGATTGGCGCGATCAAGCTCGCCCACCTTGGCCACCACTTCGAGCTCGGAGAGGTCAAGCACTTCGGCCACCGGAATGCCCGGCTGAATCTGATCGCCCTCGCGAATATCGGGCAACTGCATCCCGAACATCATGGCGCTGCCGCGATTCTGCTTGATCGCCACTAAGCCGCTCATCGGGCTCAGCAGTTTCACCTGATTCAAACGCGCCCGTTCCCGATTCAGCTCCTGCACCGACTTATTGCGACGCTCGCGCAACACAGCGAGCTCCGCTTGCGCCTGTTCCTGACGCGACTTGATGTCGCTTTCGAGTTGCTTCAGCCGGCGCTTGCTCTCGTCGAGGGTGAGTGAGTTTTTCTTGGCATCGATGGCCGACAGTAACTCATTGCGTTTCACTTCGAGATCGGAGCGCCGCACGGCATAGCGGGCGCGCAGCAGCTCCACCTGATCCTGATTGTTGCGAATGGAAAGGTCAGCTTGGCTCTTCTTCATTTGCTCGTCGATCTGATCGAGCTCCAGTTGCTTTTCTTCGAGCCGCGAGATCACTTCGGCGTCATCGAATTCGACGACCAAATCTTTCTCGCGGGCAAACGCACCCAACGCCGCCATTTTAGTCACCTGGACGGTGCCAAAAAGATTGGGAGCCGAGAGCGTCGCCGAGCGCACGGCGCGCAGCTCGCCCCGCGTATAACTGCGCACAATCACGTCCCCCTGACGCACCTTCGTGGTCGGAATCGAC
>JAYVRS010000823.1:0-4191 GCA_043776185.1 Bryobacteraceae bacterium
GGATGCTCCACCAGCTTGCGCCAGAAGCCGATCTGGTCCAGTCCGCGACGCTTGCCCAGTTCGCCGGCCGAACCGGCTTGCATAAACATGTCGTAGTCGTCGAAGTGCGTGGTCCACCAGGCGAGCGCCGGGTCGCCATCGCGCGTCCCCTGCTGATTCCACATATAGGCCATCATTTGCTGGCGAAACGCGCCGTTATGAAACCAGTCATCGCCGCGCCAACCGTCCACCATCGGGTTCATCGGGACGGAAACTTTCAGCGCCGGGTGCGGATTCACCAGGGCCATCAAAGGCAGAAAGCCATCATAAGAGATGCCCAAAATGCCCACTTTGCCGTTAGTCTCCGGGATGTTCTTGATCAGCCAGTCGATAGTGTCGTAAGTATCGGTGGCATGGTCGACGGCCGTGGGGTTGCGCGGTCCGCTGAGCGGGCGGTTCATGATGTAGTCGCCCTCGGAGCCATACTTGCCGCGCACGTCCTGCACGACGCGAATGTAGCCGCCGTCGACGACCACATCGGTGGCGTTGTCGTAACCTTGCAAAATCGGCCCGAGGTGCGCGCTTTGGGCATGGCTGGTGAGCGCCTTGGCATCGTAAGGCGTGCGCGTCAGCAGAATCGGCGCGGACTTGGCGCCCTTGGGAACCAGAATCTGGGTGGATAATTTCACCCCGTCGCGCATGGGGATCATGACACTGCGACGCGCGTATTCAAAGGCACTGTCGGGGATGGCGAGCTTCGCCGGAATCTCCGACGGGAATTGTTGCGCGTGGAAGGCGGCGAGAATGAGAAGCGCGTGCATGCCTCCAGGGTGACATACCGCGCTACAACAGCAGCGCTTCCACCCGCCGCGCATGAACCATCTCCTCGCAAGGCGACCAGCCAAAAAGCGTAAATCGGCCATCTTGCGACGCCACCATGGCGAGAGCGTCGCGTTGGTCGTGCGTGAATTGAGCAGCGGAGATGTGGCGCGTGCCCCCTAGTTGGGCGGGCTCAATCACCGTCGCGAGAGAGCCTTCTATCGGCTCACTGATGGTCAACTGGCTCACTTGCAAGGCGCCCGCGCGGCGGACGATCTTGGCTCCGAAGGCGAGCACTTCGAAGCGATCATTCAAGATCGTGGCCCCGTCGGCGGCGGTGAGCCCGGCCACGCCATCGACGTAACGTTGATTGGGCTGGATCGGGTACGGTGGCGACACGGCGTATAGCGGGGGCGTCATGATGGACTCGCGCCAACGCTCAGGCACTGCGGTCGGCACCACTAACAAAGTACCGCCACGGCCATGGGCGCGCATCGAGACGGCGAGTTGGATCAGCGTGCCGGCCGAGTCCTCCGAACGAAACTGAGATTCCAGCCCTAACAGCGGGCTCAGCATCGCCGGACAATCCGGCATGGTGGCCACTCGCTGATCGATCACCTTGATTTGGTCACCTTCGATCACCGCGATGTTGACGAACTTGCCGAAGGCCTCCGCGCGGCTGCACTTCACCACCAACAGCCCGGGCGCAATGATTTCGACGACGAGGCAGAAGGGCGGCAAGTGATCAGTGGTACCCCACATTACGAGTTCTTCGCCTTGCAGTCCCACGCCCAGATGAATGCCGGCGCGGTCGACGGCGGGCGCCACGCGGGTGAGTGATTCGGCCGTCAATAAGACGGGCCGCTCCAACATCAGCGGCCCAGGCGTAAGGTACGGCGGTACGACGGCCGGGAAAAGAGCCATCGACACGCGCGGAGAGTGGCCCTCTTCGCGGCGCAGGCTGGCCCAGAAGGCCACATGGATGATCGCTTCGAGCGTGGGAAGGTCAGCGAGCGGCGTCTGCGGCGGCGCGAGTAGTTCAAAATGGCGATGGATGCGGAAAGCCGCGGCACGCGCAACGGGATACGCCAGTTCGGTCATATCCCGTTAGAGTCGCCGAAGCGGGCTAAGGAAGCTTCTTTAATTGCTCCAGGATGGCCTCGTTCGTCGGACGGATCTTGTAATCCTTCTCCGTGAACTTCCACTTCACTACGCCTGCCTTGTCCAGAACGTAGGTAGTGGGATGAGGCAGAAACCTTCCCCGGGCCGCTGCCTGTTCGTTCAATAGACCATAACGATCAATCACCGCGTGGTCCGCGTCGGCCAACAGCGTCACCAGAAATTTCCCCTCGCTACGGCTTTTCACCTTGGGGATAATGTCCCCCAACTTGTCGAGCGGATCCGGAGCGATGGCGACGATCACCGTGGTCCCTTGCAGACTCTCAGGAAGCAGCTTTTGCAACTCAACGAGTTGCGTGGCGCAGTACGGTCACCAATAGCCGCGGTAGAACACCAGGACGACATTCTTGCCGTGCAGGGAACGCAGGCTCACGTTGCCGCCGGCCGCGGAAGGAAGCTCAAACGCCGGAGGCGCTTGCCCTACCTGAACGCGATCCAGATCGGCTGGGCTCGGCTGGGCCATCGCCGCCGAGGCGGCGAAGAGGACCATCAGCGAGCTTCGTCGGGAGATAAGGTTGCTCATGTGCCTAAATTATCCCCCGGAGAACCCGAAATATTCCCGGCTGGCGTATTTTTTGCGCCACTCATCGGATTGACTCCGCTTTTTAGGTGTTCTACGCTCAAGCCATCTATGACCACGCAGTCGTGTATCGCACTCACTCTTTTATGCGCCGGCCTCGCTCAGGCTGAGAACCCGCCGATTGAGCTGAAATGGAGTGAACTGGCGGCGGTGGTCACCGGACAGACCATCGAGTTCACTACGAAGGATGGCGTCACGCTGCGAGGCAACGTCGTCTCCGTGCGGCCCGACGAGTTGGTTCTCGAAGCCAAACGCACCTCGAATCCCAAGCTCTTTCCCAAAGGCGGCGCGACCGTGCCCCGGACCTCGTTAGACACGCTCCGCATGATCAAGACCAAGTCTGCCTGGGGGCGCCGCCTGGGGACCACGCTCGGTCTAGTCGCCGGCCTCACCCTCGGGGGATACGCCGCCGCCAGAGTCAACGGTTCAGACGCCGCCATCCTAACGACCTTTCTCGGTATCACGGGTGCCACCACCGTCGGCGGGTTCTTCCTCGGCCGCAGCGCAGACCGCAAGGTAACGACGATTCGGATAATTCAATAGTTTTGTTGTTGACTATGGTCTTCAATTATGACTATAATCAACCATGCAAATCAACGTTTCCGAATTCAAAGCTGTCTGCCTTGGCCTGCTCGAAAAAGTGCGCCAAACTGGTGAGCCGATTGAGATTTTAAAAAACGGGATACCTCTCGCCGTGGTCCATCCAGCTCCATCGCGCAGCCGTCAGGGTGCTTATGGAGCACTCAAATCCACTCTGCGCGCCACCGCCAGCGATCTGATTGAACCCATTGAGGGCATTAAGTGGGAGGCGATGGAAAATGTGCTCGCCAAGCCGCAAATGACAAATAAATGAAGGTGCTGCTGGATACCCACATCTGGCTCTGGTACCTGCTGGGCGAACCCTACCTCAGCCAGACCCATCGCAATATCATCGACGACGAGAGCAACGACTTGTCAGTGAGTTCCATCACCATTTGGGAAGCTCATCTGCTGATTGAGCGAGGCCGTCTAGCCGTCACTGACCCACCGGCCGTCTGGATCGAAAAGGCCATCCGGACCATGCAAGTCCGCGAGGCCGTCATCACTTTCGCCATCGCCGCCCGCTCGCGCTCCATCATGCTCGATCACCAGGACCCAGCCGACCGCTTCATCGCCGCCACGTCCGCCGAACTGAAGGCCCCCCTACTCACGGCGGACCAGCGACTACTCGCCTGTCCCGATATCCGCTGCCTTTAGCGGAACCAGCACTCTGACCGATTGATTTCTAACTTCTCTCTTAGGCCGCTTACTATCGGGTGGAGTGAAGGGGAGGTAAAGCCCTGTCACCCTCCCACAACACCGGACGTGCGATTTTCCGCATCCGGCGGTTGAACCCGGCCGTCAACCGACAGCAAGATCTGATGGAACCAAAAAGCCATACTGCCGGAGCTTATGGTTCGACAGCGCAATGTGCATCAACCGGCTGCGGGCGATGCGCCAGGCCCAGGCCGGAAACGGGCGATGGTCAGCCTCCGGTCCTGGATGCCCAAGCGTCTTAACGCCCGTCGCCGGCCTCGCGGCCCATGCCATCTTTGGCAGAAACATTTCCGCATATGTCACCGGATCCAGCCTTCCAAATATTTAAGCGGGGTCGG
>JAYVRS010000824.1:0-4188 GCA_043776185.1 Bryobacteraceae bacterium
CTGCGCGTCGCCGCCGACCTTGGCGAATCGCTGCCGTCCATCCACCTCATCATCGATAACGACATTCCCCTCGGCAAAGGGCTCGGCTCCAGCGCCGCCGCGCTCACTGCCGGTGTCATCATCGCGGAGCAGTTGCTGGGCCTCAACTGGAAGCCGCCCCGCATTCTGGACGAAGCCGCTCGCATTGAAGGCCACCCCGATAACGTCGCGGCTTGCGTGTTGGGTTCCATCGTCGCCAGCGCCATCGATGCGGGCGGCGTCGCCCATGCCGTGCGCCTCGAACTCGCGCCCCAATACGATTGCGCCGTCGTGGTGCCGGACTTTGCCCTGGCCACGTCCAAGGCCCGCGCTGTGCTGCCCGCCACCTACTCCAAAGCCGACGCCATCTTCAACGTGCAACGTTCGGCCTTGCTGATTGCCGCCCTGGTCACCGGCACCACCTCGGCCTTTCCCACTGCCTTGGAGGATCGCTTTCATCAGCCTTACCGCGCCCCCTTGGTGCCGGGCCTGGATGAGATTCTGCGACTACGCGCCCCCGGCTTGCTGGGCTGCTGCTTGAGCGGTGCCGGGCCCAGCGTTTTGGTCTTCTACGAAAAAGGCGCGGACGCCGTCGCTGATCTGGCGCGCCAAATCTTCCACCTTCACGGCCACCAAGCCGAAGTCCTGCGCGCCAGCATTGCCCCGCTCGGCTATGAAATTTTCAAGGAAAAGCATGCTTGATCGCGATCCCATTCCCGCCCCTACGTCAGCAAAGCGCTTCGCCGATGGCGGACAATACCGTATTGAGATTCCTTCCACCGAAGGTCCCGCCTGTCTCGGTGCCGTTTTGAAAGAGGCTTGGGCGCGCCAGGTGCCCGTACACCGCGTCAGCCAAGGCTCCGGCATCATGCTGTTGACCGACGACGAAATTACCCAGATGGTGGCTCAGTGCGTGGCGGCCGGCGGCGTCGAACTGAACCTGTTCGTCGGCCCCCGCGCCACGTTTGACATCGGGGCGCAAGCCTACTCCCCGGCCGGCAAAACGTTGGGCCTGAGCCTGCGCGGAGCCGACCAACTGAATTTCGCCCTCCAGGATGTCGAGCGCGCCGTCCAACTGGGGGTCCGCAGCATCCTCGTCTCTGACCTCGGCCTACTCAAAGTGATGGGCGACATGAAGCGCTCCGGCGACTTACCCGCCGACCTCATCATCAAGACCTCCGTCATGATCGCCCCGGCCAATCCGGCCAGCGCGCGGCTGCAAGAGGACCTCGGCGCCACCACCCTCAACATTCCCTCGGACCTGACCATTCCCCAAATTGCCAGCATCCGCGCCGCCGTCCAGGCCCCGATCGATTTCTATGTGGAAGCGCCCGATAACATCGGTGGCTTTCTGCGTTACTACGAAATTCCCGAATTGATCCGCGTCGCCGCGCCGATCTATTTGAAATACGGTCTGCGTAACTCGCCCGATATCTATCCCTGCGGCACGCACTTAGAGAACACCGCCGTCGCGCTCTCTCGCGAGCGCGTTCGCCGCGCCCAGATCGGCATGGAGATGATCCGTCGCACCGCGCCTGACGCCATCATGTCCCCAGTTCTGGTGCGGCAGGGCCAGGCATGATCTCCGCCCTGCTGTTAGTGCTCGCGGCTGACCCGCACGTCATCATCGAGACCAGCGCTGGCGAGATAGAACTCGTCATCATGGCGGAGAAGGCTCCCATCACCGCGAGTAACTTCCTCCGCTACGTGCAAGCCAATCGCTATACCCAAGGGCGCTTTCATCGGACCGTGCGCCCGGACAATCAGCCGGTGAGTAAGATCAAGATCGAAGTCATTCAAGCTGGGCCGGCTAAAGGTACCGCTGAATTTCCGCCGATTCCGCTCGAGCGGACTAATGTTACTGGAATAAAGCACACGGACGGCGTCATCTCCATGGCCCGTGACGGCCCCGATACCGCCACCGCAGACTTCTTCTTCTGTATCGGCGACCAACCCTCGCTCGATTTCGGCGGCCAACGCAACGCCGACGGCCAAGGATTCGCCGCCTTCGGCCAAGTCGTTCGTGGCCGCGAGGTCGTGAGGCGCATTCATGAGTCACCCGTCACCCAGCAGCGACTTACTCCGCCAGTCACCATCCTCCGCATCTATCGAAAATAGATGGTTACTATTTCGGCGACTAGGACGCCGGATAGCACCGCAATAAGTTGCAAAATGAAAAAGGCGGCCCCCGAAGGGGTCGCCTTTTTCTTACTTGGCCGACGTTGTCCTAGAAGTAGAGCTTCAGGGCCACCTGCATGGAGCGCGGCGAGTTCAACAGGTCACCGGACCCCGTCAACTGGCCGAACTGATTGCTCTGGAGTTGAAGGCTGCCGGTACCGAACCGGACCCGGTTGAAGGCGTTGAATGCCTCGGCGCGGAAATCGAGACGAACCTGATCCTTAATCGGGAAGCTCTTCGCGATCGAGATGTTCTCGTTATAGTTGCCGAACTGACGGAATTTCGGGTTGTAACGAGTTTGGTTGCCGAAGGTGTTCGCGGGCTGGGCCGGGAAGAAGCTGGACGGTTGCACGAAGCGATCGACAAACGGATCGAACGAGTTGCCCTTGGTCGGGGCGCGCCATCCGTCGTAGGTCGAGATGATCGGCCGCAGGCCGCCGCTAAACAGCGGCATCGAATTGCTGGTGCTGAGGCCGAGCGGGACGCCGCTGGCGTAGAATGCCGTGGCGGAGACGCGCCAGCCACCGATGATCCAGTTGGCGGCGCTGTTGCTCGCCAGGAATTTCTTACCCTTGCCGAATGGCAGATCGTAAACGGTGCCCATCTTGAAGTTGTGCGGTACGTCGAACTGGCCGATCGATTTTTCCAGGCCCCGGTTGAAGTGGTCCATCGCTTGACCGGCGATCCAGTAGCTATCGGCGTCGGTCAGCAGCTTCGAGAAGACATAGGAAGTCTGGAACTGGAGGCCGGCGGAATAACGTTTTTCGAAGCGGAGCATGAAGGCATGGTAGGTGGAGTGGCCGGAGTGGTCGCCGCCACCGGAACCGGTGTCAATGGTGCTGTATTGCGGATACGGACGCAGCGCTTGACGAACCGTGGCCTGGGTGCCCCAACCGCCCGTGCCGCGCAAACCAGGAGCGGCGCCGAACGAGGGATACGGAGCAGTGATGCCCGCGGCGACCGCCGCGGGAGAATCAAACCGTGAGTTCAGCAGCGTCGCCCCATATTTGGTGAGTAAGGCCGGGTCGAGTTGGTTGTAATTGAGCAAACCCGCCTGCAAACCGGAGCCCATCGATCCGTTGTAGGAGGTCTCCATCAACATGGTGGGAGAGAATTGACGCTAAATAGACAGGTTGAACGTGACGAAAGCGGGCGGCGTGGTGGCCTCTTTGCCCTGCCACCAGGGCATAGCATCGCGGTTGGCGAAGCTCGGATCAATAAACGGCGGAGCCGACCAGGCGGGTAGCCCGTCCCTCACGCGGTAGGACGGCAAAAGCCCGTTGCTATTGTCCGGGAAATTCAGCCCCAGCGTGAATCCGCGCTGATGGGTGGAGCCGGTGACGGTGGTGATGTTGCCGTAGCTCAATCCGGCCGAAGCGCGGACGACGGTCTTCTCCTTGAGCGTGTACGCTATGCCGAAGCGCGGACCGAAAGCTTTGAAGTAGGAATCGGCCAAGGATCGCGTTCCTTGGCGGCCTTGGCCGCTGCCCGCATAGATCAGCGCGCCGGGAAGATTGCCAGCCAACGGATTGGGCAAGGTAGGGTTGAAGTCGCTCCAGCTATCGTTTTCTCCCCGCGGCGGCAGCATCGTCTCCCAACGGAGGCCGAGATTGATCATCAGGTTTTGCTTGACGCGCCAGTCGGTTTGGAGGAATCCCGCGTACGACGGCCACTGTTGGCCAATGTAGCGGACCGTCTCCGCCACGCCGTCGGCGGCATAGCCCAGCAGCATCGAAGCGATCGGGCTGCCGCCCGCCGTAGTGAAGTTGGTGTCGCCCGGACGGCCCGTATTCTTGAAGTCGAACGTCATACAGCCCGACACGCACTGACGACCGAAGCCATTGTAGAACTGATACATCGCCTGTCCGCCGAACTTAATGGTGTGCTTGCCCTTGATGATCGTCACATCATTGGCAAATGTCTTGATGAAGTTCTCTGACCCGTTATTGGCTCGGCCGCCCCATTGGCTGTAGCCATTGGAGAAGTTCATAT
>JAYVRS010000825.1:0-4186 GCA_043776185.1 Bryobacteraceae bacterium
GCGTAAACACGGTGCGCCGCTAACATATACTGGGCCAGCAAAGGCGCGCGTTCGTCGCGATAACGAACTGCTTCGCCACCGATCACGGTATCAATGGCCTTTTGACCGTCCACGATCTTTTGTTGGTGGGCTTCATATTGGGCGGCTACGTCTTGGGCGACCAACGGCGCGTAATAGAGCTTCGATACGGTGCCTTCAATCTGGGCCAACTGCTTGGTACTGGCAAAGATGGAGGCCAATGAATAATAGTCCTTCGTCGAAATCGGATCGAACTTATGGTCGTGACAACGAGCGCAGGAAATGGTCAGCCCGAGAAAGGCTTTGCCGGCCACGTCGATCTGTTCATCGACGATGTCGTAGAACATTTTTACTTTGTCCTGCTCGGCGACCAACTTAGGACCCAATGCCAGAAAGCCCGTAGCAATGATTCCCGCAGTGTTGACGCTTTGGCCGGGTGGCGGCGGGAGTAAGTCGCCGGCAACTTGTTCGCGAATGAACTGGTTATACGGAGTGTCGCGATTGAAGGCTTCGATGACGTAGTCGCGGTAACGCCAGGCGTGGGGATAGCGGTAGTCTTCGTCGGCACCGGTAGAATCGGCGTAGCGAGCCACGTCCAGCCAATGGCGGCCCCATTTTTCGCCGTAGCGGAGCGAGGCCAGCAGCCGGTCGACGACGCGAGGGAAAGCCTCCGGCGACGGGTCGTCCAAGAAAGCGCGCACTTCGCCTTCGGCTGGGGGCAAGCCGGTGAGGTCCATGGTGACGCGTTGGATCCAGGTAAGCCGGTCAGCGGGTGGAGCCGGCGAAAGGTGATTCGTTTCCAGAGCGGCCAATACAAACCGGTCAATGGGCGATTGCACCCAGGCTGCATTAGTGACGGCGGGCAATGGCGGCGATTGCAATGGACGAAATGACCAGAATTCGCGTTGCGCGCGTGAGTAAGTCTTGGCCGCGGCGGGCGGGGAAGCTGGCAGCTTACTTACTGGCCAAGGCGCTCCTTGCGTAACCCATGCGCGAAGGGCACCTAGCTCCGCGTCGCTCAGTCGACCGGTGGGGGGCATCTTCACGTTGTCTTGATAGCCGATCACTTCGAGTAGGCGGCTGGCGGCCACGGGACCGGTGGAGAGGTCGAGCCCAGCTTGGGCGTTGGGGCCACGGTGGCAACTCTGACAGCGCGAGACGAGAATTGGCCGCACGCGTTTCTCAAAGAAGTCGTCTTGCCCGGACGCGGCTGCGCAGAGTATCAGTAGCCAGTAACTTCTCAACGCAGCACCACATCCCATACTTTCGTCAGCCGCGACTTACCAGCCGCCCCTTCGACAAATAGAGTTACTACGTATTCGCCGGCTTTCTCATAGCGGTGCACCGGGTGCTGATCCGTTGACGTGAGGCCGTCGCCGAACTCCCACTTCCAGGACGTAGCTCCGCGCGAGTCATCGTGGAAAGCCACCTGTCGCCGATCCATGTCCATTACCTGAAATGACCATTCGACTTCCAAAGGTTGCTGAAGCGCAGGCTCCAGCGGCATTAACTTGAAGGCGACTAAGTCAGACGCGTTGCCGTACATCGATGTCTTGTGGGATAGATTCCAGAACCCCCGATAGCTCTTGGCTTGGTCGTCGTCGTAATCCAGCACGGACCAGGATAGGCCAATGGTCTTGTTCTCCCACAGCTTCGATTCCACCGAACGCTCTGGCCCTTCGTACGCCGCGTAGTCAAACGGGGTGATGTAGAACTCCAAGGTGAGCTTGCCACTCTCGCCATGCTTGAACTGATAGTCATAGGCGGCGTTGGCATAGGGCAGGCGCTTGATCCAGGGTTGGCAACCCCAAACCATGGCCCAATCCTTGTGGTCGGCCGGAGTGAAGATGTGATAGTTCTGGGCGTGGACGCCGTGAAAGGTGAAATGGGCTTGGTCCGGATCGTAGCCTTTGACGGGATGCATCTGTTTGATGAAGGGTCCGCCGGAGAGGTCGCCGTCGACGACGACTTCGAAGATATCGTTGTGTAAGTCGGGATGGCGGAAGTCCCAGTAGTTATCGTAGGCTTCGTAGAGAAAGTAGAGCCGGTTCAGACCTTTTACCCAGCCGACTTTCACGGTAACGTCAAGGTCTTGGCGATCGAATGGCGTATGGTTGACGGTGTCCTCAAGTTGGTCCATGCCGATGGCATAGCGAGCGGGGACGATGGCCCAATCGTCCACCTTGGCGTCAATGCGCGGAATCCGGTTCGCCGGAAACTGGAAAATCGGGAACGTCACTCCTGGCCGCTCAAGCGAGAGTACGGGCAGCGCGAGGAACAGCAAGAAAAAGCAGAATCGCATCCTGCTGAAAGTTTACTCCGCTTTGACGCCGCAGGTTATGGTCGCGTGCAGCCTTCCACGCTGAGGGTGAAGGCACCGCGCGAGAATGGTGAAAACGAACTCACTTCTGCGGTGAAATTCCCTGATTCGCGCAATATGGTGGTGACGCGCGCCTTGCCGCTGCCGTCGTTGTCGGTGGCGGTATCCAGCACTGCGCCACTGGGGCCAATGAGGTAAACGAACGTGTCGACAGTGGCGCTCGAAACCTCGATGGTCACCTGTTGGCCAATGCGGCCCGGGAATTGGAAGACTTCCGTGGGGTAAAGATCGCCCCGGCGGCCGAGGCGAGAGGAGGCATCGGTGAGTGCGCCGGTGACCGTGGCCGGACACCCGATGATCTTGATCGGTTCGAGAGGAGTGAGCCCGGAGACATTAGCAAACTCGAGCCGTAAGCTGAAGTTGCCCACCTCATCGGGATCGAAGGTGGTAGCGACGATGGTGTACTTGCCAGCGACCGGCAGTTGCAGATTGCCAGCCAACGCGGGAATCCGCGAATTGGTGCCAAAGCGTTCAAAGCCGTCGTCATCGAGCGCGAGCATGCCGCCGTTGGGAGCGAGCAGGATCAGGTAAGTGTCGATGTCGGGTGACTGCAAAGCAATGTTGATCGATTGACCTTGCTTGGCTTCGAAGGTGTACAGCTTGGCATAGGCATTGACCAACGGGTCGTAAAAGCAATCGTTGGCGCTGAGGGTGCTCTGGACGGTTTCGCCGGGTGAGATCTCCTCGGGCCGGCAGCGGAAGGTCTGCACGAGCTTGATGCTACGGTCGCCCACGCGAACCCTGGCGGTACGCGGCGCGTTGGTGTCGTTAGCGGCGATCGCCAGTTTTGCCAAGTCGGTTCCTTGCCGGGTGGGCGGGCCGGTCATTCTGGCCCAATCGGGCAAGTCCTGCGCGGTCCAGTTGGGGCAATGGCTGCCGGTGGTGACAGTTAGAAGGGCGAAGCCGGCTTTCTCAGTCACCGCCTGGTTGGCGGGCGAAAGGGTAAGGGTGCAGGGCGGCACGGGATTGGCGTCGACGTTCCAAGCCACGACATACTCTTGCGAATCAGTCAGAATTTCGGCACCGCGCACTTCGGCTAGCCAAGCGCCGGCGGCGGGATTGGCGACCACGACTTGCTTCACCGTATCGCGGTCATTGGCGCGCTCAACGGCGGCGGCGGCCGGGTTGGCCGGGCTCAGCCGCAAGGGCAACTTGCGCATGGCGCCATCTGGCGAGGTGAGCACCAGTTCGAGATGATTGGTGATAACCGACGCGGCGGTGAGTACCGCATCGGCATCGGAGTAGACCAGCATGACGCGCAGGGCGGGCGCATTGGCCGGCACTTGGATGACGTGCGATTTCGTCGCGCCCGCCGTTAACTTTTCGAGCGCGTAGGTCTTATCGTCGAGCGTCTTCACCGCGGCCACGGCGTCGGCCAGGCCATAGCCGTATACGTAGTCCGGCCCGATGTTGCCCAGGTCCTTGGCGGTGTTGAGCAGGGCGGCTTTTACCAGTGCGGCGTTGGGCAGCGCCCCGGCGTGCTTCGACTTGAAGCGTTCCACTAACAGCGCCGCCGTGCCGGTGATGGCGGGCGCCGACATGGAGGTGCCGTTCAGGATCTGCGAGCGGCTGGTTTGGAACGTAGAAAGTACGTCCACACCCATGGCCACGATGTCGGGCTTGATGCGGTTGTCGCGCATGGGGCCGGCGCTCGAAAAATCGGCTGCCGCCAGTTGCGCATTCACGGCACCCACGGCGATGATGTTCTTGGCCGTCGCTGGGCGGCCGATGGTATAAAAGCCTCCCCGCGGCAGAATGGTGCAGTCCGTCCCATCGCGGTCATTGCCG
>JAYVRS010000826.1:0-4185 GCA_043776185.1 Bryobacteraceae bacterium
CAGCGAAGGTGGCGGCGCCCTCGGCCGTTACTGCCGGATTGGGAGCGCGGACCGAATACCGAATCTACCCGAGTATTGGTATTGCGCGGGTTGGCGACAGCAAGGACGGCTTCATCGTGGGCCCTGAAGCGCCGGGTGTGCCGGCGAAAGGGCCATACCGCGGCAAGGACGACGGGATCAGACCGCAAGCGGCGCGTTTCCGCATCTACCGGGTGGATATCGACGTGAACCAGAACGAGAAGGTCGTCGGCGAGATAACCCCGTCCAAGGACGTCCAAATGGAGTGGACAGTCCAACTCGCCAACAGAAAAGCTGCCGTTCAACAGATTTTTGGCGACGGGTCCGGGACCTTGACGCGGAACCAGGCGGCAGAGCTACGCAATGCGGGCTTCGACCGCGCCCCGCTGGTGATCGCGGTGGCGGCTTCGATCAAGGGCGTTCGCGGGACGAACGCCACTCGGATGACCGGCTCGATCGCTTTTGTCAAGGCGAAGAAAGTGCAGAACCGGATCGACGACATTGAGCTCGCCACAATACGCACCGACGACGCGGGAAGGCTCCTCGTCGTGGGCGGCCCGGGAACGGCCGGTTCGCCAACGAACGCGAAGATCGGGAGCTTCTCCGACAACGACGGCTGGTATGACAGTGTATCGGATGGTCCGGTCAGCGCCACGCTGCGCATCGGCACCCGGTCGCTTCCGGTGATCCCCGCGTGGGCCGTAATCAGCGTGCCGCGCTATGCACCAGGCGTATACGGGATCGTGACGTGGTTCGACCTGGCGCTCAACATGGCCCGATCGAATGAGGATGGAACGTTCAATCCGCCGCGCACGACGTCCTTTCTCCAGAACGTCTATCCCATCCTCAAGCGCGTGGATGGCCTCGCTGCGGTCCACTTTACCCCGCATGGCCACGGCCCGAGCTTCCTCACTTCGCCACAGCGGATCGAGAAATTTCAGAGCGACGCCTCCGCGCGAAAGTCCCTGCTCGACATCCTCACGCGCCCCAACACCGAAGCGGAAGATTCTCAGCTGCTTCCGGCCACGATGCCCCAGCTCAACAGCGGCTCTAATCCAGATCCCAAAGGACCGAAGTTCGCTTACCTGTCGCTCACGCCCTATCAGTTCGCCCATTTGCGGCACTGGGCCATGGGCGATTTCCTGAACGACTGGCCCGGCACCGAACCGCAGCCCACCAGTTTCGAAAAGATCCCCGTTGCCGATCAGCCGCACGCACTTACGGAAGCATCCCTAGAGGCGTGCGTCGGCGGCCCTTTCTTCCCAGGCATCGAGGGCACATACGATATCGCGCGGATCAGCACCTATCACCAAGAGCCTCACTTGCGACATGAGTTTCGCGTCAATCCCCAGTTGCCGGCGGGAAGCCTGACTGAAAAAATGGCCCTCCCTTGGCAGGCCGACTTCGCGGATTGCGATAGCGGCTGGTGGCCGTCGCAGCGCCCTGTTGACGTCACCTTGAAGACCGGAGAACCGGAGAAGTGGAGCCGAGGAATCAATAACCGGATGAACGAGACTCGGCACCGGAACATGGTGAGCTTCTGGCAACGGCTCGCCTTTATCGTCCGCGACGACAAGACGGGCACGTTCAGGGAACAGGGTCGGCTTGTGATCAATGGAGTGTCGTGATAGCCAAGCGGTCATGATCGTGGGCGGAGGCCCAGCCGGACTCGCCACCGCGCTCGGACTCATCAAGGCTGGGTGCTCGGTCATCGTCGTCGAGCGCGGCCGCTACGATGAGGTGCGGATCGGGGAACATCTCCCCCCGCAGGGCATCAGCCTGCTACTGGACGGCGGCTTCTCTGAATTGGACGAAAACGCCCATTTGCGCTCTACGGGTGTCAACGCTTGGTGGGGCAGTACGGAGCCCAGCTACATGGACTACCTGTTTCATCCAGTTGGCCATGGCGTCAATCTCTCACGCCCCGACTTCGATTCGACGCTAGCGGATCAATGCCGGGAGGCGGGCGTACGCCTGCTCACGGGGGCGCGGTTGATCAGTTCGACGCTGAAGCGCACCAGATGGCATACAAAGGTGCAGTGGGGGGACTGCGTCCGCGAATACTTTCCCCGAGTGATCGTTGATGCGACCGGACGCTCTGCGGCGTTCGCCCGCGCTCAAGGATCATCCATTGAGGCCAGCGAGTCCCAGGTTGCGCTGATCGCGTGCCGCGCCTCGAACCCGCCCCTCAATGACACCAATGCACGGGTCTTGATCGAGTCCGCCGAGCACGGCTGGTGGTATTTCGCTCCGTTATGCGGTGGCCGCTGCGTGTGTATGTTCATGACGGACGCCGATCTCCTACAGGCTGGGCCGCGAGCGGCTCTTGCCACATGGGAAGAGCGGCTGCGCCGCACCGACCACGTCCGTTGGTGCAAACAGGCCTACCCTGCGATGACGCGGCTTGTCGTCCGCGCGGCGCGCTCGCAGCGACTCGACCGTATCGCCGGCACTGGCTGGATCGCAGTCGGTGATGCAGCGATCGCGTTCGATCCATTGTCGTCCCAGGGGATCGCTAAGGGTCTGGCGCACGGGCATCAGGCAGCAGAGGCTGTTCTGGCATGTTTCGACGGCGATGAAATGGCGCTGCAACGGCTTGGGGAACAATTCGGTGCCGAATTCGCCGACTACGAGGAAACGCGCCGCGGGTACTACTCCATCGAGCGCCGGTGGCCGGATGCGCTGTTCTGGCGTCGGCGGCAGGTGCCGAGGTGTGGGTAGACAAACCCGAGTGGTATCGCAGATCGACATTCCATTTACGTACGGCATCGCGGAATGTCGTGGCGTTGCCTGCGAACAGTCACGGTCTTCCCTGCTCCACCAGTGGCCGTCAACTACCTGCACTCTCACTCTCTCGACCTCGGCTTCCAACTGCGGATTCCGGGCCAAGAAAATAATGATTCCGAGGTGAAGAAAATAGTCATTCCGAACTGATGAAAATAATCCGGGGTCAAACCGAGGAGGTCCGCTTAGGGATTCCACTCCACCGCCGATTGAGGGCAGGAAGAATCGCCCCTCCAAGATTCGCCAAAGTTGCATCTGGAAATGGCGGTCGTTCTGCACTGGGATCAATCGCCTTCACCAAGCTCTTCGTAAACCGGCCCAGAGCATTTAGCTTTTCGCTCATCGAAACACGCGGTTGATTCCCATTGGCCTGCAGCAGCAACAATGTCACGTCGTCATCGTGAAGCTTGTCCGGATATTGCTCCCCAATTTCCTTCAGCAGTGCTGCTATCATTTGCGCCGGTGGAAGATCTGCAAATCCTTGGGCCATTCGCAGTAATCCCGTCTCCTTCAGCATCTCGTCATTGTCATCGGTGCATTCAATCAAAGCATCGGTATAACTAAGAAAATAGTCTCCCGGTTCCAACTGAATTTCAAACTGTTCATATTGGGTGATATCCAGAATACCCAGCGGAATGTTCGTTAGAGGGACAGACACATGGTCACCCACCAACTCCCATTTACGTTGTGCCGATCGGAATAGCAGGGGGCGCGGGTGGCCGGCATTGCAAACGCTTAGTAGTCCAGTTGGGGCAAAATACGTCGTCACAACAGCAGTCGCAAACACTGATTCGCGAGGCAGTTCAATGAATTGCTGATTCAACAACCGTACGAATTCCGTCTGGTCAAGTTGATTCACAAAGCGCCGCATCAAGTTGCGCAAGTCCATGGCAGTATTCGCAACTGAATGCCCATGCCCAGCAACATCAGCCAACAGAATGCGGCTAATCCGACCGGTGGCACAGCTTGAGACGTAGTATACGTCGCCTCCTGATTGGGCTTCGCCAAATGGCTTGCTATAAATCCAGGCATCCAAGCCCCCAAGTTCAACACTCTGTTCGGTAAGATGACTTCCGCCCCAAACTTCCATACAGGTCATGTGCATGTCCAAGGATACGTTGGTTTTTGAAAACCAGATGCTTTTTGTCCTCCACACGCTCTCTAATCTAGTAGAATCATGGTTTGACTACTTTCGGCCGGCTGGCCAGGGTCTGCGCCCTAACCACGCTCTCCACACTCGCCTTCTCCTTCGACTTCTCAGCGCTCAAGCCTGAGGGGTACGTCAGTGATTTTGCACGCGTGCTGGACCCCAACACGAAAATTCAACTGGAACGGTACTGCACTGCCATTGAACAATCCACCGGCGCGCAGCTTGCCATTGTT
>JAYVRS010000827.1:0-4176 GCA_043776185.1 Bryobacteraceae bacterium
AACTCGCCCTGGTTGCGCATCTGCGCCGGCACGGGAATCACAAAGTGATTCTTCAACAGCCCCGTGAATTCCCAGCCATCCCGCAAATGCTGCAAAAGGCTCTGACTTTTGAACTGGATCAACACGTAAATGGAATAGATTCCTGAGTTGATAAAGTTCGAGAGCACGAAATCGACGATCCGGTAGCGGCCGCCAAAAGGCACGGCGGGCTTGGCTCGCTCCTTGGTTAAAGGGTAGAGCCGAGTCCCCTTCCCGCCCGCCAGAATGAATGCCATCACTCGCAGTTGCATGCGATTCTCCGCCTTTTCTGCACCGATTATGCCGCCTATCCCAACACTTCAGACCCGCAAATAAGCATACCCGAAAGCCGCACCGGGCCACACAACATTTTTGCATGAACCTGTTTTGGTCCGCTCGTATGATATCGTTAGCCTCGAACGCATGACTTCTTTCCGCCGTTGGACAATTTTAGGCTTGCTCTGTATCGGGTTCATGGTCGCCTACTTTGACCGGGTCAATCTCTCGGTCGCCGTCACGGACGCCAGCTTCCAAAATCACTTCCATCTGTCGAAGCAGGAGAAGGGGCAACTGCTCTCCGCCTTCTTCATGTCGTACACCCTGCTGCAAATTCCCGCCGGATGGTTCGTCGACAAATACGGCGTCAAGATCCCATACGCCGGTGGATTCCTCATTTGGAGCCTGATGTCCGCCGCCACGGCCTGGGTGGGCAACTTTCAGCAGCTGTTCGGATTGCGCCTGCTACTAGGGGTGGGCGAAAGCGTCATCACGCCGGCCGGCATGCGCTGGATCCGCTTCAACATTCCCGAACACCAACGGGGCTTGGCCGTCGGCATCTACATGGCCGCGGCCAAAATTGGCCCCGCCGTCGGCTCGATTTTGGCAGGTTCCCTTTTGGTTGGTTTCGGCTGGCGCAGCATGTTCGTCTTCATCGGCATCGGCTCGCTGCTTTGGCTCATCCCCTGGTTTTGGCTGGTGAAAGACGACGATCGCCAAATCGAAGCGGCCGCCCAAAAAGCTTCCGGCGGCAGTAACCTGAGCTTCTGGGACACCTTGATGAGCCCGGTGATGCTCGGCACCATCATTGGCACGTTCTGTTACCAATACTTCGTCTACTACTGCCTCACCTGGCTGCCCTCCTACTTCGCCGAGCAACGCGGACTCAACGTCTCCAAAAGCAGCTGGTTCACCGGCGCTTCATTCGGCGGCATGGCCATCGTCGCCATCCTCGCCGGCTGGTGGGCCGACCGCCTCATCGCCCGTGGTGCCGACCCCGTCAATACCCGCAAGCGCTTCATCATCGCCGGCTTTCTCATCGCCTCCACCGAAATCTTCGGAGCGTACTCGAGCTCCATCGAAGTCGCCCTCTTCTGGAGCATCTTCTCCCTTTCCGGGCTGGGCCTCACCACCGCCAACTACTGGGCACTCACCCAGACTCTACTTTCGAGCGCCGCCGTCGGCCGGGTGGTTGGCGTGCAGAACGCCGCCGCCAATCTCCCCGGCATCGTCGCTCCCATGCTGACCGCTTACCTGCTGACGCAAACCGGCAGTTACACGGCGCCGATGTACTCCATCCTATTTTTTCTCGCCCTCGGAATCAGCGCCTACGTGTTCCTGGTGAAGCGCGAATACGCCCCTAAAGCTAGCTGAGGCTGCGCCCTGGTCGACGAAACGAACCCGGGAGTGATTGATTTGATTGGACTTCACGCATTCTGCTGGGATGGCCCAGTTTGAGGATGACCCCACTCCAACCGCCGGTGCTAGGTTGGTGCGCTTCGTCGGGCGTGGTGATGGGGGTAAGTCGTTTGATGAGTGTGAGATTCGGATGGGGTCCGGGTGATGGGGAATCTACGGGAGATGGAGGCTCGGTACTTTCCATTGGACGAAATTTGTAACGATTGACGTCACTCATCTATCATGGTAGGCACGACTGCATGATAGGGAGTTACCGTGATAAGGACACGGAGAAGCTCGCGGCTGGCGAAAGAGTCCGTCAGTGGGAGCCGTTCCGGAAACAAGCCGAGAAGCGTTTACGCATTCTCGACGCCGCCACGTCGTTGGGCGATCTAGCTGCCCTGAACTCCAACCGTCTGGAAGCCCTACGAGGAAACCGCCAGGGGCAATACTCCATTCGGATCAATGTCCAATGGCGAGTTTGTTTTGAATGGCCCAAGGAAGAGCCGGGGCCGTCGAATGTTGAGATTGTTGACTATCACTAACGGAGGAGAACACCATGGCCCGCACACCTATTCACCCCGGAGAAATTCTCGCGGACGAACTGGAGGAAATCGGTCTGACGGCGAAGAAGCTCGCCGACGTCATTGAGGTTCCGCCGAACCGCCTTTACCAGCTGATTGCTGGCAAGAGGAACGTGACGGCCGACACGGCTTTACGCCTCAGCCAGTATTTCGGCATGTCGGCTGATTTCTGGATGAACCTCCAGAGCGCCTACGAGCTCGACCTGGCTCGCCAGCAGCATGGCAAGGAAATTCAGCGAATTCCGAAGCGGAGCGAGATGGCCGCCGAGGTGCGCCCGTAGCCCTGAGCCCGGGCCTTGGTCGACGAAACGAACCCGGGAGTGATTGATTTGATTGGGCTTCACGCATTCTGCTGCGATGGCCGCGAGGCACGTTGTGGGAGGGCATAGTTTGAGGATGACACGGCGGTGCCAGGTTGGTGAGCTTCGCCGGGAGGGGTGATGGGGGGAAGTCGTTTGCTGAGTGTGAGATGCGAGGAGTCGTCATGGCCAAAATCGGTTGTGAACGGGTTTGCTGGGATGGGGTCCGGGCGACGGGAAAACTACGGGAGATGGAGGCTCGGGTATTTTTTAGGCCATCTAATCGATTGATTCCATATGGTTTAGCGGAAACACCAGGGATGCCCCCGTTGATCCTACATTCTGCGCTGGGGCGGCGGATTATCTGGAAAAAATATATGAGATTAATGGCTCGCGAAATCCACTTATATGTATGAAGACTTTTGTGTTTCGAGGTGGCGATGCGGCCTCCACGTGATTTTCGGCCGCAGCAACTGTATGGCGTGACCCAGCGAGGCAATCAGGGCCAGTGGGTCTATCGCGACGATCAGGATTTCCGGAAGGCGCTGGATTTGATGGCGAAGTATTCGGCGCGGTATGGCGTCAATATTCACGGTTGGTGCTTGATGCACAATCATGGGCATTGGATTTTCGAGGCTTCATCCGAGGATTCGATCTCGAATTTGATGCGCGATATGCAGAGTGGCTACTCGCGGTATTTGAATCTCAGATATCAGAAGGAGCCTTGGAGGTTGCTGGCGCCGTTGACTTTGTATGGTCGGCGGGCGCGCAAGATGTTCTCTCCTTACTGGCGAGCGGGGCCGGTTAATTGGACGCCGCGTTTTGATGCCGTGTGCCTGATTGGCGCGGGGTTCAAGATGTTTTTGCGGTATTTGGAGAACAACCCGGTGCGGGCTCGGATGGCGAGGAAGGCGACGGATTGGAAGTGGTCCAGCGCGCGGGCGCATTGCGCGGGTAAGGATGCTGGCGGGGTGCTTTGCTTGGATGTTTGGCGGCATTTATTCGGCAATCCAGCGGTGGCGGCGGAGGCTTGGACGGAGTTTTTGGATGGTCCCGAGGAGGAGGTCCGGCGGAATGCGGGGCAGCGGCCGGTGCCGTATAATCGGGCGGCTTGGTCGGTGCCGGTGGTGAGTTTGAGGGCTGGGTCGCCGCCCGGATAGGTCGATTTTCCTTGCTCTTGTTGCCCGTAGCCAGCTAATACCCTGCACTGTAGCGCTCTGTAACCCTGTGGCTCAGTTTTGTGGCACTCCTGACGGCCTTGGCGGCTGCCTTGCTCTTGCTCGCCCTGCCGGATTGAGGCTTTGTTCCTCCCCTGGTCATGCCTGGCATCGACTGGGCGGCATCGACTGGGCGGCACCGACTGGGCGGCAAAACTCGAGGCCAGAATGGTTCGCTTTTCGTTTCCTGTAGGGCTCTTTCATCCCCTACCGTATGCCGGTTTATCCCGGCGCTCTACCTGGCACCGACTGGGCGGCACCGACTGGGCGCCCTGGTCATGCCTGGCACCGACTGGGCTGGCGTCGCTCTCTCAGCGAAGAAAGAGGGCCATCCGGGGAAACGGGGCCATCCACACAGGCTGCCACGGGGGTTGGTGATCGGAC
>JAYVRS010000828.1:0-4163 GCA_043776185.1 Bryobacteraceae bacterium
CATCGCACCCTCTTGAAATGCTCCCGCGGCCTCCAATGCCTCGCCTTCCTACTGCGCCATCCCGGCCGCGAATTCCACGTCAGTGAACTGCTCGCCCACCTCCTGGAAACTCCCACTCCGCACGCGCCATCCGTCACCAACGGCCACCGAAATGGCTGCGGGAACGGAGCCGCCGACCAGTTGGTCATAGTCGGCTCCTATTCTGGCGACCCGCTGCTCGATCCCGAGGCCAAGGCCCAATACAAACGCCGCCTCACCGAGCTACGCGCCGACCTCCACGAAGCCGAGCAACGCAACGACCCCCACCGAGCGACCAAAGCGGAGGACGAAATGGAAGCCATCGCCCAACATCTCGCCGCCGCCATCGGCCTCGGAGGCCGCGACCGCAAGACTTCGAGCGAAGCCGAACGCGCCCGCTCCGCCATCACCAAGCGCATCAAACAAGCCATCCATAAAATCGCCGAAGTCATCCCCTCTCTGGGCCTGCACCTTACCGTTAGCGTCAAGACCGGCTACCTCTGCTCTTACATCCCAATTCTTAGTAAGCCAGCGGCGTGGATGCATTGATTCGCCGCGTTTTGAGAAGTTGTGACGCGGAAATTCACATTGTGACTTTCAATTTCACTCATCCCCTATGCCGCCGAGCCTCCTGCGGTAACTCAGTTTGAGATTCCCGACAGTCCTAACCCTCCGCGATTTGACAATGAGTGTTTGACGGCCAGTCCCAATTTCCCACGTCTCCATAATCTTATGAGCTGCATACTATCAAATACCGGTGCTCGCTGGCCATTTGGCCGCGTGCCTTTCGTCATCAATACAACAGATTTTCCTGTTGGAATGCCGAATCATCAGTCGATTACGAGAGCGATCAATCACTGGAATACAAACACACGGTTCAGTTTTTTTCCGCGGACGACCGAGCATGACTTCGTCGAGTTCACCACTGCGGCAGGAAGCTGCTCGAGCCGGATTGGGCGTGTGGGTGGGCGACAGACGATCGGTTGCGCGCTCGGTTCCGGTTTTGGCGAGGGTTCCGTCATTCACGAAATGGGTCATGCGGTTGGCTTCTTTCACGAACAGAGCCGCGAGGACCGCAATTTTTTTGTCACCGTGCATTTCGACAACGTTATTCCAGCACAGCGTGGAAATTTCGATCAGGCTGTGGACTTTAGCGACGACGTGGGACCGTATGACTACGGCTCCATCATGCACTACGGCAATCGCGGCTTTGCCATCGACCCGGGCAAGGACACGATTAGCGCACCCCAGACTATCGGCCAACGAAACGCGCTCAGTCGATTCGATATTGTCGGCGCGAATTCCATGCTACTCCAAAAGACGGTGCTCGGCGATACCAGCACCAGCGGGCCTTCATTGATCACCTTTCAAAACAGGCTCATCATGGCTTGGCGTGGTGTGGGTAATAACCAACTCAACGTCATCCAGAGCGCAGACGGCCACCACTGGAACTTCAAAGTCACCTTGGGAGACACCACACTTTCTGCGCCGGCTCTCGGTGTCGTCAATGGACACATCGCCCTGGCTTGGCGTGGAGTGGGGAACAACCAACTCAATATTCTCCTCTCCGCCGATGGAGTGAACTGGACCAATAAACTGACTTTAGGTGATACGAGCCGCTCCGGCCTTGGCCTCGCTAACTTTCAGGGGCACCTCTATCTTACTTGGCGTGGAGTGAACAACAATCAACTCAACACCATTCGCAGCACCGATGGCATTAGCTGGGGAGATAAACGCACGCTCGGCGACACCACGACATCTGGCCCATCGCTCACGGGCTTCGCCGATCGCCTTCTGCTCGTATGGCGAGGCGTTGGCAATAATTTTCTGAACGTCCTTCAGTCGGCGGATGGACTCAACTTTGGCTCCAAAGTGACCTTGGGTGACACAACTCTCTCTTCACCGAAAATTCACGCATTCAGCGGGCGTGCCTATCTCACGTGGCAGGGTGTCGGCAACAACCTTCTAAACATCCTCGGTAGCCACAATGGAGTGAACTGGCAGAGTAAGATCACACTCAGCGACACTTCGCTCGATGGGCCGGTCATTTCCTCCCTCGGCGACCGCGTCGTCTGGGGCTGGACGGGGACGGACTCAGCGCATCATTTGAACTGCATGCTTCCACCCGCGTGATGAGCGGATGAAAAGTGATTCCCAGCCTCATTGATTACAGGCAAAGCCAAAACGCCTTACTAATAACACCACTCATCGAAGCCCCTTGATTTACCAAAATGAACATCCTGAATATCAATAAACTCGCCCTCGATCTCGTCGCCAAAGACTTTAGCGACGGCCACTCACCAAATAATGGCGGCCCGACAAAGACCGCGCGCGCGCTGGCCATCATCCATCTGGCCGCCCGCGACGCCTATGCCAAGGTCACTGGCGCCTACCCGGCAAAGCTCGCCGGGCTACCCAATAAGCCGGCAGGGCTTGGCGCGACTGACGACATCGGAACGAGCGCGGTACTTGGGGCCGGGATCAGAGCCTGTACTTTGTTGTACCCCGACTTTAGCGGCTTCATCAATGAGCAGGCAACGATGATTGGCAGCGGAGTCAGCCCGGAAGCGATGACTTACGGCTGCGAGATCGCCGAGAAATGGGTGGCGAGCCGACAGGGCGACGGGTCGGGGTTCTCGCAAGTTGATGCGATGTCGAGCGATGGTCCCGGACACCACCGGCCGGACCCGCTGAGCAAGGGGCCAGCCTTTGGGCGCACCTGGGGGCAGTGCCCGCCCTTTGTCCTCACCAACGTAGTGACCGACGCACCGTTGGGAGCGCCGCCTCCGCTCAACTCTCAGGCCTACGCCGACGCTTACGACGATGTTTATGTGAATGGCCGCGACAATATCACAGAAAGAGCCCCGGCTTTCCGGCAGCATGCGGTTATTGGCATCTTCTGGGGCTACGATGGAGCCAACAAGCTCGGCACTCCACCACGGCTTTACAATCAAGTTGTCCTCAAAGCGGCAGACTTCGTGGGCCTGCCGCATGCGGCCAAAATCAATGTGCTCGCGGCCATAAACGCGGCAATGGCCGATGCCGGGATCGCCGCTTGGTACTGGAAGTATGTGTATGATTTCTGGCGTCCGGTCGTGGCGATCCGTGAAGCCGACCCCGGCTTCGGGCCGAGTAAACTCGGCGATGGCAATACTCTTCGCAGGCACAAGGGGGATCCGTTTTGGAATCCACTCGGCGCCCCGCGCAGCAATCCGACTGCGCCTCTAAAGGTGGGTGCCGAGGGCGACAATTTCACCCCAAATTTTCCGGCTTATCCATCGGGCCATTCCACCTTTGGCAGCGCCTGCTTTGAGACCTTCGCCGGTCTGCTGGGCAAGCAGACAAAGGACATCAGCGTGACTTTTGTATCCGACGAATTCAATGGGGTAACCACGGACAATACTGGCGCGACCCGACCGCTCTGGGAGCAGACGTTCACGCTGAAGGATGCGATCGAACAAAATAAGATCAGCCGCATCTATCTCGGTGTTCACTGGATTTTCGACGCCACCGGCGGCGAGACCGTGGGCAAGGCTGTGGCCACCAAGGCCGTGACCGCTTTCACCTAACCCCTATGTAAGATGTGGCCTGCAACATGCGTGTGGGCCACCGCACTACCCGCGGAACAAGGAGGTAAATGTGGGGAATGATGGGTGCCGAAGAAACGCAGCAGGTTGCGCCATTGCAGCAAGGGCGCGAAACGCTCCTCGGGAATTTCCTACGGCGTCGCATTTGGCGCGAGGCGCACCTCGGCGCCGTCGGTGAGGGAGTCGGCGGGATTTAATATGACGAGATCTTCCGGTGTGACGCCGGTGAGGATTTCCACCGTCTGGCCAAAGTCGCGACCCAATTTTACCACACGCATTGAGACACGGTTCTCCGCGCCGAGCAGGGCGACGAGCGTGCCTTCGGAGCGGAAGAGCAAGGTATTTGCGGGGAGTGTCAGGGGGGCATCGGGTTTGGCGTCGGCGAGGGTAATCTGTGCGTAGGCGCCTGCAAGGAGTTCGCCTTTTGCATTATCCACTTCGATCTCGGTGAGCAGCGTGCGCGAGGCCGCGTCGAGGGCGCCGGCGGTGCGCAGGATTTTCCCTTCAAAGGTGCGGCCCGGCAGTTCGGGGGCATTTAGGGAAGCGGTCTGGCCGATG
>JAYVRS010000829.1:0-4160 GCA_043776185.1 Bryobacteraceae bacterium
CTGGCCGCTCATCAACCACACCGTCCAGCAATGCCTGCGCCCCCACCCCGAGCTCCGCTCCACCATCAACGCCGCGGTTCTTGAGGCCATGGCCGAACATCGCGGCTGGCGCAACCCTTTCCCGGC
The DNA here is from genome assembly GCA_043776185.1 of Bryobacteraceae bacterium. Lineage (GTDB taxonomy): Bacteria > Acidobacteriota > Terriglobia > Bryobacterales > Bryobacteraceae > JALHNI01. The sequence goes on from JAYVRS010000829.1 coordinate 127, forward strand.
CGACCTCGATTACTCACCCAAACCGAAATCCAACAGCCCCGTAAATAAATAATCGCCGATTCGAACCCGGCGATGTCGTTCAAAATAATCACTTCGAGCTCGGGGAAACCCGGGCCGAACCCGACTCCGGCCAATCCTGCGAAGGGCTCAACCGGCTGTTCTTTCTCAACTGAATTGCGCCACGCGGTTGCGCTCCGGTTCCTAGAGGAACGAAGTGGATCTGCCTCAATAATCACGTTGGTTGGGCGTTATCGAAGCAGTTCCCGATAAGGTGACTAGCCAGTCCCCAATTGTGGAGGATTTTTCCAGCCGAAAAAGCCGCTGGTTGGAGCCTCCGGGAAACCCAGCGCGTCACAAACCGCCACAGCTGCGCCGTCCACGAAAACGGCGTACGAATCACTGAGTTGTTTGGAATGGTCGGGGCGGTGGGATTCGAACTCACGACCCTCTGCTCCCAAAGCAGATGCGCTACCAGGCTGCGCTACGCCCCGACGACCCTTCTAGCGTAACAGCTTCCGGCGTGTTAAGGTACCCGGCATGGAACTCTCCACTTGGTGGTGGCGTCGCCAAGGGCTCGACGGCAGTGCCATGGGCTTCAGCGCCGCTGACGTTCTCTCGAAATCCGGCTGGGCCCGTTCCGTCGGCGGCGTCGGCCCCTATCTTTCCCTCTATGCCCGCGCCGGCCTCACGCGCCCCGGCATTGACCAAGCCGTAGCCAATCTCCTCCTTCACGAACTGCCCTCGGCGCGCGGTTGCACTTACGTCGTCCCCGCCGCCGACTTTGCGCTCGCCCTCGAATGCGCCCGCGGCTCAGGCGACAGCGAAATGGCGACAGCGCAGAAGCTGGGCGTCACGACGCGCGAGGTGGAGCAATTGGAGGCCGCCGTCCAGCAAGCACTCAAGAGCGGCCCGCTCGATCCGGCCGCGCTCACTGACGCTTGCGGCTCCAAGGTGCGCCAACTCGGCGAAGCGGGCAAGAAGAAGGGCCTCAACTCCACGCTGCCCGTCGCCCTGGGCCGTCTGCAAACCGAAGGCGTCATCCGGCGCGTGCCCGTCAACGACCGGCTCGACAACCAACGCTATCGCTACACGCTCTGGAACCTGCCGCTGCCCACGCGCCCCGCCGAAGAGGCCTTCGTCGAGCTGGCCCGCAAATACTTTCAGTGGACCGGACCCGCCACCTTGGCCGAGTTCCAATGGTTCTCCGGACTCGGTGTCAAGAAAGCGCAAAACGCCATCGCCCCCTTGGGCCTCGAGCAGATGCCGGATCAGCGCTGGATTTTCCCACCCGATCGCGAGCTAGTCTCAGCGAAAGCAAAACCGGATCAGCGCGTGACGCTCGTCAGTAGCCTGGATGCGCTTTTCCTGCTGCGCCGCAACATCACCGCTTACCTCGATCCGCAGGACGCGGCCCGAGAAGTTCTTGGCGAGAGGGAGCTCTACCAACTGGGCGGCATCACCGAGCTCATGTTCAACGCGATTATGCGCGGCGGTCGTCTCATCGGGCTCTGGGAGTTCGATCCCGAAACGGAAGCTATCGTCTGGATGAGCTTCGTAAAGAAAGACCAAGCGATGGAGCAAGCCGTGGCCACCACGAGTGAGATGATCCGCTGCGAACTCGGCGACGCGCGTAGCTTTTCGCTCGATAGTCCGAAGAGCCGTCAGCCGCGCATCGACTGGCTACGCGCCCAGTAATTCCTGATACACCCGCCACGTCGCTTCCACCGCTTGTTGCCAACTGCAAGCTTTGGCCCGCGCTACGCCGCGCGCCCGCCAGGTCGCGCGTAACCCGGGGCCCTCGCACAGTTCTCTCAACGCGCCTCCCAAAGCGCCGGCATCTTCCGGGTCCACCAAACAAGCCGCGCCGCCCGCTGCTTCCGGCAGTGCGGAGCGGTTGGAGGTAACGACGGGCAGCCCATGGGCCATCGCCTCCAGCACGGGAATGCCGAAACCTTCATCGAGTGACGGGAAGGCGAAGATGCTCGCCGTTTGATAGGCCGTCTCCAGCGCCGCGGGGGACAAGTAACCCGGAGTCCGAATCCGTGCGCGGTGGGGGCTACGATCGATGGCCGCCAATACCTCGTCCGAGCCATAGCCCATCGATCCCGCCAAGTGCAGTTCCCATTCGGGAGGCGTTTGGGAGAACGCCTCCACTAGGCGCACCAGATTCTTGCGTTTTTGAATGGCGCCCAAATGAAGGATGATCGGAAGGCGCAAGTCGTCCTCAATGCGGGTATTCGGCACATCCACTCCGTGGGGGACTACCCTTATACGGGAGGCTGGTACCCCTAGGTGGTTCTGCACTTGTGAAGAAGTAAACTGCGATACGGCGATGATTAAATCCGCACAATCTGCCGCGTGACGGGCCTGTTGGGCGAAACGCTGCCGAAATTCGGCGGTGGAGTACTCCGCCGACAATACAAACAGGTCATGAAAGGTGGCGACCGATGGTGAACGCTTGCGTTGGGGCAGGCGCTGATTGAGCCCGTGGAAGAGCTGCGGTGTGCGCCAGGTTACGGGGCCACTCTCTAGTAGCAGCCGCCGGTGGGAATTCGGCGGCAAATCGCCAGCGCGGTAAGCGCGTCCGAGACGATGCGCCCGATAGCACCAAGCGAAAGCCGTGCTCTGATGGGCCGTGGCCAAGCCGCGCAGTATCCGATTGGAGTAGACGCTGACACCGGTGGGGTGTCGGTCCAGGGAATACGTTGCGTCGAGACCGATCAAACGCCAGTTATAGCACGCGCTTGCCGGCCGCATGGGCCGCCGCAGTCAGGCCCTGACTGGCGGACTGACTGGTGCCCTGATTGGCCAGCTGGCTGGCCGCCGCGTTGGCCGGGTGCATACTCGCTGGGCGCTTCTGATATTCCTTCAACTTGCGGTACAACGTGGTGCGGCCAATCCCCAGCAGTTGCGCGGCCGTGATGCGGTCGCCCCGCGTATACTCGATGGTCCGCAGGATGTGTTGGCGTTCCAGGTCTTCCAGGCGCAGGATCGGCCCGTTGAAACGCAGCGCGGGCGCGGAGTGCGAATGAATCTCCACCATCGGTGCGAGGCTCGTCATGTTATGGCTTCCCACACTGGCCGTGGCCGCGCGAGCTAAGCGTTGCTCGCGGTGCAACGCGAAGTTCTGCACGCTGGTGGGCAGGTCCCGCAGCGTGACAAAGGGCCCCGAGTTCACCGCCACCATATGCTGGATGCCGTTCTCGAGTTCGCGCACATTGCCGGGCCAATCGTAGGCCAGCAGAGTGTCGAGTGCTTCGGCTGAGAGTTGATGCTTTCCGCCGTGGCTCCCGAGAAAATGGGACACCAGCGCGGGAATGTCTTCGCGGCGTTCACGCAAGGGTGCCAAACGCACCGTCACCACGTTCAGCCGATAGTAGAGATCGCGCCGGAAAGTGCCCTTTTCGACTTCCTTGGCTAAGTCGCGATTGGTGGCCGCCACCACGCGGAAGTCGGCCTTGCGCGCGTTTACCGAACCGACCGGACGATACTCTTTTTCCTGCAGCAGGCGCAGCAGCTTCGACTGTAAGTCCAGCGGCAGTTCACCGATCTCGTCAAAGAACGCGGTACCGCCAGTGGCCGCGTCCACCAGACCCAGCTTATTCGTTTGCGCCCCCGTAAAGGCACCTTTGGCATGCCCGAAGAGTTCACTTTCCATCAACGGCCCCACCATCGCGGAGCAATCGATCGTCACAAAAGGCCCGGCCGGGCGGGCGGAATGCAGACGGCGGGCGACGACTTCCTTGCCCGTACCGGTCTCCCCCATCAGAAGCACGGGCCACTGGGCAGGGCCGAGCTTATCAATCAAACGCAGGAGTTGGCGCGTACGCGCGGATTGGCCGATTAAGGCGCGGGTTTGGTCTTCAAGTGGCATCGACAGAAAGATTCCGGGGGACAAGAAGGGACATGCAGTCTGCACTCGGGCAAACTTGGTGTTCCACATTCCAGACCTAGAGGTTAAGTGAAATCCCTTAGAGACGCCAGACCGCCAAAGTGGGCTTTTCCATACCCACTCTGCGGGTATCAGTTGGCCA
>JAYVRS010000830.1:0-4160 GCA_043776185.1 Bryobacteraceae bacterium
GGATTCGTGAAAGGATTGTCATCGAAAAGCGAGTAATTCATGATGATCGTCCCGAACTCCGTTCCCGAAGCACCCGCGGCGATCTGCAGCGAGCCCAAGCCGAGACCGGTATTCAGCAGAAAGGGACTTGCAAAACAGCAACCGCCGCCCAAGGCTACACCATGCCCGATCATCCACACGGATAACAAATCGTCCAGGGCCGGATTGTTGAAGCTGATGCCCGATGGCTGGGTCTGGTAGGTGGATTGGACCGACGTCACGACCATGAAAGAGCCCGTATCGTTGAGGATAGAATAGCCCCAACCCACAATCTGCCCCGGGGAACCAACCAAGTCCGGAGTCGGCACGCTCAGCGTAACGGCGAAAGCAGACGAACCAATAAGTCCCAAAATAGGGAGAAATAATTTCAACAAATACGTCCTCCGAACAATATGATTTCGACTCTCCAGCCAAAATCGAATGCAAATACGACAGTGATACAGACGATAACACGAAAAGAGCGGGAATTAACTCAGCGTGACGCCGCGATCGCGCAAGTGATCACGCAGGGTGGCTTCGTCGACAAAGACCTCGGCGTCCAAACCCACGGCCCGCGCCGCCTCGATGTTGGCGGCTAAGTCGTCGGTGAAGAAGCACTGCTCGGCCGGGCAGCGCGCGGCCGCGATGGCCGCGTGGTAGATGGCGGGCGCGGGCTTCATGGACTGCACTTCGTACGAAAGAATGTACTCGTCAAAGAGCTCCATCACCGGATAGTGCCGCCGGATGAAGCGAAAGTGCAGGTCATTGGTGTTCGATAGCAGCACTAAGCGATAGCGTTGCTTCAACTTCATCAGTAGTTCCGGATCGATCAAGGTGGGTTCGCTGAAGATACTGCTCCACAGGTTCATCAACGCGGTCTCTTCGAAGCGCATTTCAAAGAGCGCTTCCATGCCGGTGTGGAAGTGCGGGGTGGATAGCTCGCCCGCCTCGTAGGCGCGGTAAAGGTCCACTGAAGCCATGCGGCGTTGCACCTCCCCGGGAGGCAGTCCCGTGGCCGCGGACCAAGCCTCGGCGCCGGCCGCGAAATCGAGGGGCACAATCACGTTGCCGAGATCGAAGATGATGGTGTTGAGCATGAACACTTCAGTGTATCTAGGGGACTTGGCCCGCGTGATGCTGCGCGCGGGCACGCTCACCTTTGGCGGCGGCAATCCCACCACCGTGGCGCTGCGGCGGCAGATGGTACACGAGCGCGGTTGGCTGAGCGAAGCGGACGTCACTTTGGCGTACACGCTGAGCCGCATCACGCCGGGCACCAATCTGTTCGCCTGCTGCGCGGCCTTGGGCTACATGGTGCGCGGCTGGCCCGGCGCCATCGTGTGCTTGCTGATTGCCTCGGTGCCCAGCTCCATTTTGACGGCGCTGCTCACCATTGCGATGGGCCGCATTCTGCTTTGGCCACCCGCCACGGCGCTGATGCACGGCGCGATCGCCGTCTCCGTGGGGCTCAGCCTCGGCAGCCTTTTCGTCCTCGCGCAACCCTACTTGACGCAAGGCCCCCTCATCCGGGGACTCTGCCTCATTGCCGCCGGATTCGGCCTCGCCGCCCTGCTGCCCCCGATCTGGGTACTGGCCGTCTGCGCCGCGGCCGGCTACCTCTGGAGCGACGAATGACCCAGTTCTTTCTGCTCTACCTGCTGTTCCTGAAGGCCACGCTCAGTTCCTTTAGCGGCATGACCGCGTTGCCGATTCTGCGCGAAGATCTGGTGGTGACGCATCGCCTCACTGACCGTCAGTTGAACACGGCCGTCGTGGTCGGTCGCCTCACCCCGGGCCCCAAGGGCAGCTACATTGTCAGCGTCGGCCAAATGCTCGACGGGGCCCGCGGTGCCACGGCGGCGTGGCTCGCGCTGGTGACGCCGGCCTTGCTGATTCTGCCGCTGCTTTACTGGCTCGGGAAACGCGCCAAATTGCCCGGCGTGAAGCGCGCTCTGAACGCGGTAATGCTGGCCAGCGTCGGGCTGTCGCTGACCGCGGTAGTACCCTTAGCGCGCGACGCGATCGATGGCCCCGTACCCATCGTGCTGATCGCCGCTTCCGCCATGATCTTCGTCCGCTCAAAGCTCGAAACGGTCTGGCTAATTGTGGCCGGTTCGGCAGTGATGTTCGTTATGAAGATGCTAAACTAGCCTTTGTCAGGCCCCGGGCTTCGTGCAATGGTCTGCCTGCGAACCCCGCCAGGTCCGGAAGGAAGCAACGGTAGTGGGTTCGGCTGTGTGCCGCGGATCACCCGGGGTTTGGCGTATATTCTCCAAAATATTCTCCAAATCAGTGCCTGAACAAAAAGCCTACCAAGTCATTGCCCGCAAGTACCGGCCGCAAGGGTTCGACGAACTCCTGGGTCAGGAAGCCGTGCGGACGACGATCGAAAACGCCATCGCCCAACGCCGCATCGCCCACGGCTACATCTTTGCCGGACAGCGCGGGACGGGCAAAACTACCGTCGCGCGCATCCTGGCTCGCTGCCTGAATTGCGAAACCGGCCCCACCATCACCCCGTGCAACACTTGCGCCAGCTGCCGCGAAGTGACCATCGGCAATTCGATGGATGTCATCGAGATCGACGCCGCCTCCAATCGGGGCATTAACGAGATGCGCGAGTTGCGGGAGAACGTGCGCTTTCGTCCGGCGCGCGATCGTTACAAAGTCTTTATCGTTGACGAGGCGCATCAGATTACGTCCGAGGCCTTTAACGCGCTGCTCAAAACCTTAGAGGAGCCGCCCGAGTGGGTGGTCTTTCTGATGTGTACGACGGAGTCGCACAAGATTCCGGTGACCATCGCTTCCCGCTGCCAGCAGTTCACCTTTCGCTCGGTGGATTTTGAAGAGCTGGTGACGCGCATGCGCGAGATCTGTGTGCTCGAAGGCGTCGAAGCCGACGACGAGGCACTGGCCGTGATCGCCCAGGCGGGCGAAGGAAGTGTGCGCGATTCGCTCTCGGCGCTCGATCAGGCGATTGCCGCGTGTGGCCTTGAGATTCGGGGAGCCGAAGTCCGCAAGCTGCTGGGTCGATTTTCGCTGGATGCTTTGAGCCGGGTCACCGATGCGCTAGCCCAGTCCGACGCCAGTGCGATGCTCGAAATCGTCGCTGAACTCGAACGCACCGGGCAGAGTCTGCAACATTTCTGCCGCGAATTGTCGCGCTACTTCCGGAATCTGCTGGTGGCCAAAGTGGCGGGCCAAGCCACGCGGCTTATCGGCGCTTCGCCCTCGGAGCGAGAGCGCTTAGCGGATGTTTCTGCAACGTTTTCTGAAGAAGACCTCACCCGTTACTTGCAGTTGACGCTGGACCTATTCAAGGACCTGCAGTATTCGCTGCAACCTCGGCTGCATATGGAGTTAGGGCTCGTCAGACTCGTGCAAGCCGGACGACTTGCCTCCATCGAGCAACTGATTGCGAACCTCGCCGGGGGCGCGCCTACGTCCGGCACGCCATCGGCCCCGGCCTCAGGAACTGGCGGCATGAAGCCGCCGTCGGTGCCGACTCCGATAAGAAACGCGGCCCCGGTAGCGGCCCCGAGGGTATTGACCCCACCGCCCGCAAAAGTAGCCCCCGCTCCAGTAGCCGTCAGTAGTGATGGAAGCCTCCAGCAGCGTCTGCACGCCGCCCTGATGGCCATGGGCGCGCAGTATTCCGCCGACGCCGTCGAGCACTCCTCCGTGGAAGAGGCGGGCAGCGAAGTGATCTTCGTCACGCCACGCACCTACGGGCTCAGCATGAAGAGCCCCGACATCGCCAAAGCCCTCCACGAAGTGCTGGGACGCACGGTAAAGATCAAACTAACGGTGGGCGAGCCGGTGGCAACTGCCGACGTCGTTAAAGCAGCCAAGCCACCCGGTGAAGCCGAGGCCCGCGCCTTGGCCGACACGGAAGTGAAGCGCTTCCAAGAATTATTCCCCGGCTCCGAAGTGCGGCAAGTCCGCGACTTGAGCGACTACTAATAGAGGTAAATCCATGAAACTTCCCGGCAACATGCAAAACATGATGAAGCAAGCCCAGCAGATGCAGGCGAAATTGCAAGAAGAGGTGGCGCTGATTCGCGTCGAAGCGTCCGCCGGCGGCGGAATGGTCACCGTCAAAATGGACGGCCACAAGAAAGTACACAGCGTCACCATCGATC
>JAYVRS010000831.1:0-4139 GCA_043776185.1 Bryobacteraceae bacterium
AACGCCTTCAGTATACCCTGCGATACAATCTGGGAGCAATGCGCAAATCCTTTCTTTTGGTTGCCTTGACGGCTTTGGCCGGCACCCGGCCGGTAGACCTGCCTTTTGAGAAACGCACGATCGACCTGGGCGGCAATGAATCGGCCGCGATTACGGACCTGGATGGCGACGGCAAGCTCGACATCGTGTCCGGCGAAAACTGGTACGCGGGGCCGGCTTTTAAGCAGCACCGCTTTCGCGAAATCGAATACGCGAATAACTACGTCGATAATTTTTCTGACTTGCCGGCGGACTTCGACGGCGATGGGCAGACGGATGTCGTGTCCTGCGCGTGGTTCGGCAAGTCGCTGACGTTTTGGAAGAACCCGGGCAAGGCGCGCGGCATGTGGAAGCCGCAAATGATTCAAGAGGGCTACAATGTCGAGTTCTGCTTTTTGGTCGATCTGGACAACGACGGCAAGGCTCTGGAGATTCTGCCGCAGTTTGGCGGGTTGAACGCGCCGATGAGCTGGTATGAGTACAAGGGTGGCAAATGGGTTCGCCGTCAGGTGGCGGAGAAGAGCTTTGGCCATGGCATTGGCGTGGGCGATGTGAATGGCGATGGACGCAACGACATTCTGACGCCGACGGGATGGTTTGAGGCTCCGGTGGATCCGCGCACGGGCACGTGGATTCAACACGACGATTTTGTCCCGATGGGCTTCAAGGCCCTGAGCTTTATTCATGTGCTGGACGTGAACGGCGACAAGCGGCCCGATGTGATTGCGGGCAACGCGCATGACTACGGCTTGCTATATCTCGAAAATCTGGGCGATGGCAAATGGAAGAAGAATGTAATTGACGAAAGCTGGAGCCAGCCGCACGCGGTGACGCTGGTGGATCTGAACAAGGATGGCAAGATGGACATCCTGACCGGTAAACGCTATATGGCGCACAACGGCAAGGATCCGGGGGAGCGCGAGCCGTTGGGGATTTACTGGTATGAGAGCATCGTGACGCCGGGCAAGCCGGTGGATTGGGCGCGGCACGTGGTGGACTTCAGTACGCGCACCGGTGCCGGCATGCAGATTCCGGTAGCGGACCTGGATGGCGATGGCGATCTGGACTTTGTAACGCCCGGGAAGAGCGGGCTGTTTCTGTTCGAGAACAAGAGCAAATGACGCGGCGAACGGTGGTGGCGGCCCCGGCCGTATTACTGGCTCAGCGCCCGTCCGATGAATTACGCGTGGCCTTTATTGGCGTGGGCAATCGTGGCAGCGCCTTGCTCGCCGCGATGTTGAAGGCCAAAGGCGCCCGGGTGATCGCCATTGCTGACGTTGACGAGAATCACCGCGACGCGGCGGCGGCCAAGGTGACGGAAGCGGGCCAGGGCGCGCCCGTGCTTTACGCGGACTTCCGCAAGATGCTGGACGAGCACAAAGAGATTGACGTGGTGATCATTGCCACGCCGGTGGACACGCACAGGATGATCGCGATCGCCACGCTTGAGGTAGGTAAGCATGTCTATCTGGAGAAGCCTGTCGCGCTGAATCCTACGGAGTGCGCGCAGGTGGAACTGGCGGCTAAGTCAGCCAAGGGCATCCTGCAACTGGGCTTCCAGCTTAGGCACGATCCGGCGCATGCGGCGTCGATGGAGCATTTAAAAAGCGGTGCGCTGGGCAAGGTGATTTATCTGCATGCCCATCGGCACACGGGCGACTTACCCCACACCTCGGACTGGTACTTTGACCGAAAACGATCGGGCGACATCATTGTGGAGCAAGCTTGCCACATCATTGATCTGATGGTGTGGGCGGCGGGCGGTGCGCCTGCGACGGCTTATGGCTCGGGCGGTATCAACTTACTACGCAATGATCCGCCGGGCCGTAATATTCTCGATAATTACAGCGTGATTTACGAATGGCCGGATGGGAAGCGTTGTAACTTCAGCCAGCTGTACTTCGATCCGCCGGGTTTCTCTGGAATTAAGGAGCGCGTTTACGCGGAGCGCGGGGCGATTGACCTGGCGACGGGCACGGTCTACCATCTGGACAAGAGCCCGAATACGAAGCTCGACTTCGCCCCTGGCGATAGCACGCTGCTTTCGCTGGAGGCTTTTCTGGACAACGCGCGCGGCAAGAAGATGCCGTTGAATCACATCGGGAGCGCCCGACAGTCGACGCTAGTGGCTATTATGGGCCGCATGTCGATTTACGAGAAGCGGATCGTCAAATGGAGCGAAGTTAGCCGCGCGTGAAGGTTCGGTCGCCTTTACGTGATTGGTCGGAATGCCTGTTGGTGCGGGCGACGCTGGGGGTGCTGGGCACCCTGCCCCGGCGGCCGTCGCTGGCGCTGGCTTTGCAGATCGCCAAGGTCTTTGACTGGGTGGCACCGCGGCTGCGTCAAGCGGCTCGGGAGAACTTACGGCGCGCGGGTTACTCGTTACCTGAACCTATCATTGATGGGGTGTTTGTTTCGCTGGGCCGGTTACTGCATAGTTTCGCGCACTTACATTCGATCAATCGGAGCAATGTCCGCGAGTGGATTGATTACGAAGGTTTCGAGCACTATGTGGAAGCTAAGCGCCGAGGCAAGGGCGTTCTATTTGCGACGGGGCACTTAGGGAACTGGGAGCTGTCGGCTTACGCGCATGCCTTACTTACGGAGCCTATGCAGATTGTGGTGCGGCCGCTGGACAATGCCCAGCTTGATCGCCTAGTGGCGGCGCGCCGGGCGCTATCGGGCAATGGAGTGATCGAAAAGAAGGATTTCGCCCGCGGGTTGCTGCGCGCGCTGCGGGCGAACGAAGCGGTGGGCATTCTGGTGGATCAGAACGCGCTTTTGAACGAGGGTATCTTTGTGGATTTCTTTGGCACGCCGGCTTGTACGTCGCCGGTGTTTGCGAAGATTGCGGCGCGGTCCGGGGCGGCGGTGCTGCCGGGCTTTGCGGTGTGGCGGGGCGATCGCTTTGTGCTGAAGTTCTATGCGCCGCTGGAGTTGACGGGGGATGAGCGGGCGGATACGCAGTTGATCCAGCAGGCGGTGGAACGGGCGATCCGCGAATTTCCGGATCAGTGGTTGTGGATCCACCGGCGCTGGAAGACACGGTCTTAGCCTCGAAAACGGAGATCTGCGCGAGAAGCATGCGGAGAGTCCGCGTTCTCCCACGACGGCGTTTTAGAAGGTGACCATGCGGGCACCGCGAATGGCCGGGTTGGTGCGGAGTTCGGCGATCACTTCGTCGGAGACGAGGCCGTCCACTTCCACGACGGCGATGGCCGTGAGCGGCTCGCCCGGTTTAGCGGGCTGCTCATCACGACCGAGGGAGAAATTCGCAATATTGACGCCGTGCTTGCCCAGAATGGAGCCGATGAAACCGATCACCCCGGGGACGTCGTCGTTTTTGAGAACCAGCAAATGGCCGGCCAGCATGGCTTCGCAATAGATACCGTCCACCATCAGCAGGCGGGGACGATCTAGCACCACGGCCCCTTCCACGGTGACGGTGCGCGTGCTGGTTTCGAGTTCAATGCGCACGGTATCGACGTGAGCGGCCCGCTTCTCATGAGACTCGGAGATCGACAAACCGCGATCGCCGGCGATCTGCATGGCATTCACCAAATTCGCCTTCATCGACAACGAGCGATTCAGCAGGCCGGCTAAGGCGGCGTTGCGCACGAGTTGAGTGTTTTGTTCGGCGATGCGGCCCGAATAAGTGATGCGGACCTTGGCCGGGTTGCCGGTAGAAACGTAGGCGGCGAAGAGTCCCAGCCGCTCGGCCAGCGTGATGAAGGGGCCCATCGCGCGATAGGCTTCCTTCGACATGGCGGGCATGTTGACGGCGTGGATGGCCACGCCTTCGGTGAGGTATTGGATGATCTGATCGACGATGCGGTGGCCGACGATCTCCTGCGCCTCTTCCGTGGAGGCACCAATATGGGGCGTGGCGATGAGATTTTCCTGTTTCAGCAGCGGGTGATCGGCGGGCAAGGGCTCCGTATCGAAAACATCGAGCGCGGCACCGGAGACTTTGCCGGAAGCGAGCGCCGCCACCAGCGCGTCGCTATCGAGCAACTCGCCGCGAGCGCAATTCAGGATCTTCACGCCGTCCTTCATCTTGGCGATGGAGGTGGCATTGATCATCTTGGTGGTCTCAGGGG
>JAYVRS010000832.1:0-4134 GCA_043776185.1 Bryobacteraceae bacterium
TCGAGGGTGATCGTCGCCAGGCGCTGTTCGAGCGAAGCGGTTTCGCCTTCGCCCTCATTCAGCCGCTTCGACATGCTGTCCACTTGCGTCTTCTGGCTGAGGAGCTTACCGCGGGTGCGCTCGGCTTCCAGCTTCAATTCGCCCAGCGTTTGGCGCGCCGCGGTCAGCTTGGCCTCGGTCTCAATGGCCGCCTCATAGAGGGTTGACTCCGACTGCTCCTTCTCGGCGACTTCCTTGGTCAGTTCCTGCAGTTCGGTGCCCGCGACGTTCAGGTCAAGCGCGGTCTTGGTGGCGCTGCGCTCCAGCAGACGGAACTTGCCGGAAAGGGAAAGGCGCAGCGACGCCACCATCTCCGTCCGCAACTCGGCGTAACGCTGAGCCTTGGCCGCTTGCCGCTTCAGCGAGTTCACCTGGCGCGAAACCTCTTCCAGAATGTCGAACACGCGGTTCAGATTCTGCTTCGCGCTTTCGAGCTTCGACTCGGCCAAGCGGCGCTTGGTCTTGAAACGCGTGATGCCGGCGGCCTCTTCAATCACGTTGCGGCGATCGGCCGGCTTCGTCGAAAGAATCTGCCCAATGCGGCCTTGCTCGATGATGGCGTAGGATTCCGGTCCTAAGCCGGTGCCCATAAAGATGTCCTGAATGTCGCGCAAACGGGCCAGCTTACCGTCGACTAGATACTCGCTCTCGCCGTTGCGGAACAGGCGGCGGGTGACGGTGATCTCTTTGGGCTTGGTGATCCGTAAAGGCTGGTCCACATGGTGGTGGCCGTTGCCATTGGTGCCGTTGCCATTCGTGCCGTTGGTGCCGTTCACTGCGGTCGGGTTCAGGGCATCGGGATTCACGGTCGCCTTGACGTCGGAGACGGCCGTATCGACCTTGATGTCCTCGTTATAGTAGTCGGGATCGACCAGCGTTAAAGTGACGGCGGCCATCCCCAAGGGCTTGCGGTCGCGCGTGCCGGCGAAGATGACGTCTTCCATGCGGGCGCCACGCAGGCTCTTCGCCGACTGTTCGCCGAGCACCCAATTGATGGCATCCGACAAGTTCGACTTGCCGCAACCGTTGGGTCCGACGATCGCGGCGATGCCATGCCCGAGAAACTTCATCTCGGTGCGATCACAGAAAGACTTAAAGCCTTGAATTTCGACGCGTTTTACTTTTAGCAAGGGGCAGTCCCTCAACAAACAGGATACGGGGGAAGAGAGCCGTTGTCATCAGCCTAGGACTCTCACTCTCGGGGGGTGATCCAATACTACTGCCGTCTGGGGAAAATCTCAAGCATGTTGACCCCTGAATTCTGTGGGTATTCTGTGGACACCCCAACATCTGGTGGACGCATACTGCGTTGAAATTTACATCGCAATTTGAATTTTTACGTAACCCAAGCTGGATCAGGTAGTTACAGCTTGCTGGGAGCGGGTTTGTTTTTTAGGGCCGGGCTTGGCGATAGGCCTTGGCTAGCCGGTCGAGTTCTGCGCCGCCGGCAAGTGGCAACCGGCGTTCCTGGTAGTGTCGCGCTTGGTCCACTGTAAAAGCGTCCGAGGGGGCCACGGCGGTCAGGCGCAGTGATGGATCCAGGTGGTACATCAGGGTTGGGAAGCCCGGGCTACTACCGAAGCGCTCCAGAACGTGTACGAGCAAACTCTTGCCGAGAACGTCGATGACGATGACGGCGTTGTACAACTCGAACCGCTCGTTCATTTGACTGCGAGGAAACAGGATCCGTACCCGTTCAGGCAGTTTAGGAATGTTGAGAAATGGCCCGTTGGGTCCCTGAGTGTCACCGCGCATGGCCGCTGGATCGAGTGATATCAGCACGGCAGCATGGTCACGGTTGCTAATCCCGCCGAGATACAAGAGTGGGTGCCCGTTGCCTTGCAGATCGGCGAAGACCATCTGAGAAAGGTGTCCGAAGTGCGAATAACTTCCCAACACCTGGCCATGGGCGTCGAGCAGGGTGATCCTGGCTGCGGCGTAGGGATAGTGATAGCTAGAGACAGCGATCACATTCTTACCATCCACCTTCGCGACGGCGACGGCGTGGATGCCATACGGAGGGGCGTATGCACCATGAGCGGTGCGCAGGGTAGCGGCGGGAACGAACCGCCACCGCTCCACGCCAGTAAGGGAGTAGCAGATGAGCGTGTGCTGCCCAGTCGGGTTCATGTCGGTACGCCCGAAGAGCAGTGCAGCGGCGCGGTCACCATCCAGGTCACCGATCCAGATCCGGCGTTCGCTCGGGCTGTCACTCAGCGCCCGGAGCTCACCGGGAAAGCTCGCGCGCCATAACTCTCGCCCACCCCCGTCGAAAGCGACCAGTGCCTGACGCTCCAGCGAGGCACGGCGGATGACGGGATCATGGCGTAACCAAAGCGCAACTGTTGCGATTAGTGCAAGGGGTGCAACTATTGCCAGGCGCTGGTAGGGGTGCCACCACGAGCGCGTGGGGGGAGAGGCGGAAGGGGTATTCGAATTGCTTCGCCACCTTTCAATTTCCTCGATTCGGGCGGAGACGATTCCGCGAGATCCAGGCAGCCGCCTCACGGGCAAGCCGCGGTCACGCTCCCATCCCTGCGCCGTTCGAACGCCAACGCGCAGATAAGCGGCAATCTCTTTCCATGACGATAACTCATCAGAAGGCGTTGGGAAGCTCATGGTACTCGGTTTCAGCGACTGGACGACCAAATCTACCCGACTACCACCCTGGTTCAACGAGGAGCCGGTGCGCAGAAGATAGGAGATTACCACGCGAAAACATGGAAGATCAACGACTTGCGCTTCCCCGCGCTTCCCCGCGCTTGCTGGAACAGCATCAAGTAGGCAGGATGTAAATACCCGCGATGCCAAAGATGATCCTTCTCTTCACGACTCTCTTCTCAATCAATGTATATGGTCAGTTTTCAATTTCGTCCTGGCTCAACACGGCAGGGCTGCCGACTGCGGACGGCGCTGTCGGAGGTGTAGGCTGTGCTGGACACCTGTTCGTGTTAAGCAACTTGCATAGCTACGTGGGGGAACCCGGAACTGACGGACAGGTCGCAATGTGGAGAACCACCCTTCCGTTGCCCGTAACGACGTTCATCCCGCATCACCCGATTTGCAACGGCGGATATATCCTCGCCGTGGCTGGCCCAAATTCGTATGTCGGCCGGATCGATACCGACGGGAGTATCGCCCAATGGGCACCTGCGTTGGGAACCGTCAATCAGGCCGCCACTGGCCGATCAGTCACCGCAAACGGGACGACGATCTACTCCCTGGGGGGCGGCACGTCAACCGGTGTCATACAAACCTTCGTAGAAATGGCCACATTAAGCCCGAGCGGTGAGCTCTCCGCCTGGCAAACATTGACGCCGTTGCCCCTTCCGCTTCACGATTCACAGAGCGCGGTCATCAATGGCTACCTGTACGTCTTTGGGGGAGAAGGCACCGGTGGCAACACGACTCCTTCGCGCGATGTCCGGCGCGCGCTGATCGCGTCCGACGGCACCATCGGCGCTTGGCAGTTGGTAGGATTGCTGCAAACCGGCCGGCCGCATTCGGCCTATCTCCGTTACGGGGGAACGCTCCACGTCTTAGGAGGAGGCGTGCACAGCGTTTACACGAACACGGTTGAGTCGGTAAGCGAAGCAAGCTTGGGTATCACCTCCCAGCACTATGCCAGCGCTTCGCTGCCGACGATCCTCAGTTCCATGGGGGCCGCGGTTGTTGGCCGGTACGGCTATGTCCTCGGCGGCGGTGACACACTGTTTGGCACGCACCTCACCAATGCCGTCAGGTTCGCCGAGTTGGCTCCAGCCGAACCTCGCTCGTTCTTGATCTCGTTCACCGGATTTGGCAATTCACCGTGCATTTTTTCCGCCTTTCCGGGATGTTCAGAGTATCCGAGCGCGCCGCCAGAGAATGGCCGAGGCATGACGACCTTGATCAACAATGTGGAAGGGCTGCCTGAGCTCGCAACCTTGTCGAAACGCGCGTTTACGTTCTTCACGCAGGGGCATGGCTCCGCCAATCTACCACCGAACGATGAATCACCTCATGCGGAAGCCGAAGCATGGCTGCGAGGCCAGAACCTCAGGGCGCAAGACAAACTGATGATTGTCGGCCACAGTTACGGCGGCAATCGGGCAC
>JAYVRS010000833.1:0-4129 GCA_043776185.1 Bryobacteraceae bacterium
CCATCAGATACCCTCATCAGCGGGTAAATCAAGACCGCTTTCGAAGGTGCAGAGGGCTCATAGCAGACTGTCCCCCTTAACCCCCTTAACCCGACTGTCCCCCTTAACCCTTAACCCCCCTTAACCCCCCTCAGGTGCGAGTTTGGCCTCGGAGTTGAGTCGGTTTCGCACATCAAGAAAATCAGCCATCGCTACGGGATCACCATCGGCAAGCCGGTCATGGTAACAATCAGCCAACCAAGACGGCGGCCAAAAGACGAATCGACCACATGGCTGTAACGCCCCCCGCCAATATTGTGATGGCCTTCCATCCACCACTTCGAAGAATACTGCCAGACATTGAATCAGGTATTCTTCATGCGGAGGATTTCCGATTCGATATAATAAGTTTCCCCCACTAACTTCGAGGCCAAATACAGTAAACCCCGTCCCAATTCCCGCAAAACGACCATCGAATCCAAGCGCCTTCAGGCGAGGAACATCGCATAGACTTTCTAGCAGGTCTGGTGGAAGTTCTTCTATAGTTGCGAACCGCAGCCGAACTCTCATTTCTTGCCTGGTACTCCCGTGAAGACCGACTTCAACTCAACGATGGCGCCAGTAACAACGTTCTTGTAGTAATGAATCTGAATGGGAGAGCCATTGTTGGCCGCACTTCCAGGTTGTTGTGCGTACGACTGTAACTTAGAAGGATCAGCGCCGCGCGTGCTCAACTTAACCCAATCGGCAGCTTTGCCGCCGTATTGGTTTACAAGCCTCGCGACCTCTCTAATATCGTGGCCAGAGGCGATAACGCGCTGGCCAACACCCTGGATCGCTTCCCCGACCAGTTCTAGATTCCTATAGCTATCCTTGAGAAGTTGATAAAAAGTAGCTGTTGCCGCACCCGCGGATGTGACGGGCAAGCTCAGAACCGTTCCACCGGCGGCGCCAATTGTCCCTAGCGCGCCGCCAGTGGTAACCAAAGCGGTTAAGGCGGCGGCGATGACAACTGGTCCTTCAGCGCGGCGGGTACCCGCAGCCACTGCCATCAGCAGTGGGGTCGGTGGTGCTTGGTCGGTCACCGTGAAGCCGGGGTTGGCAATGTCTCCTTGGTAGGCGTCTGAGCACGTGCCTCCCGGCCCCGCAATGTCCTTATACCCGCCGCTCGCATTTGGGACACAAGTACGTCCAGTGGGGTCGGTATAGCGAAGCGGATTGTTCCGAACGTAGCCATATAGGTTCCAGCTCTGAGGATCGCTGGGGTTTTGATCAGCAAGCAGTGAGTCGGGACTTGTAAACCGCCCCTGCGCCGCCGACAAATACCTCGCCCCAAAGAAATCAAGACTCGTCTCGGCGTCGCGATACTGACCGGTAAACTTCAGCGACAGAGGCGAGGGACCATAGCCATTCGAGCCCCGGGCGATCTCTTCGCCGAAGGGAAGGAAGTCGTGGCGGGAGAAGACGATGTCGGCGGCGGTGCCGGTCGACTTGGTCACAAGGCGGGTGGAGCCAAGGTGATCCTGGGTGAGGTATTGGCGGCCGTTCGATTCGGCGACCGGGGTTGCGTATTCGGCCATGAGTTGGCCGGAGGCGTCATAGACGTAGATGGTGGTGCTAGTGAGCGTGCCGTTGGTTTTCTTCTCGGCGCGAATGCGGTGGCCGTCGCCGTCGTAGAAGTATTCGAGGAGGATGTTTTGCCCGCCGGCAGCCTGAAAGGCGACCGTCTTGACACGGTGTTCGCCATCGTAAGTGAAGGTCTTTCCGTTGAGGCTAATGGTGTCACCGACGGAGTTACAACAGTTATTGAGTTTATTGCCAGGGAAAACCGCTTCGACGCCAGCGGGCGTGGCGCTGGCCGTGGGGACTTCAACGCCGCCCTGATTGAGAGAGTTCTGTTTGAGGGCACGATTGCCGTAACGGTCGTAGACGAAGACCTGGGTTTTGGCGTCGACGGGCGCACCGGCACCGGAATCGAGAACGTTGCTGATCCGGTTCAGGCCGTCGTATTCGTAAGCTTGATTGAAGGAGACCGGTGAGGCGACTTGAGTACCACTTATGCTTTGATTCAGGATATTGCCATTGTTAGTCGCTGCGGCGTAGGTGAGGTCAGAACGCCAAAGCGTGGTGGTGTCGCGCTTGGCGGCGATGCTGGTGACTTGCAGGAGCGAATTGAGGGCCGTTTCTTCCACGACGCCGTTGCCCATCTGGAGTGAGGCGGGCGTGCCGTTGGGCCAGTAAGTGGCAGAGGACAGATACGCGTCGGTGCTGTTGGCGTCTCCCTTGCGGACACCGACGATGCGGCCCGCCTGATTATAGTTGTAGCTGACCTTGAGCGGCTGGGTGGGAGTAACCACAGTGGCGGATGGATATTCGAGCGAGTTGAGATTCCCCGCAAGATTGTATTGATAGCGGAAGAGATAGGAGCCGCCCGCAGACTGAGTCGAGTTGACGACCCGGCCCAAGGGGTCGTAATTCATGCTCGCCGTAGATACCGAGTTCGCGACGGAGCAGAGTCGACCGCGCCCCACCGTGCAGGTGTCATACATATAGCTAACCGCTGGAGTGCCGTCGGAGTAGGATTTTCCGGTGATGCGATTGAGCGCGTCGTAAGCCGGCATGAGAGTGGTGAGGCTAAAGACGATATTGTTATTCGCGTCACGCCCGCGATTGCTTCTGGAAAGCAAGTTTCCGTTTGCATCATAGCCATAGAGCATCTCGCCGCTCTCCGGGTTGGTGACGCCAGTGAGGCGGCTGAGCGAGCTGTAGCTAAAGGAGCGGGTCTTGGTGCCTTGGGTGACGTTGGTGAGGTTATCAAGCGTGTCGTAAGTATAAGTGGTGGAGTAATTAAGAGCGTCAGGGTCTTCCACTACCTCAGCGGTGCGTCCGAAAGTATCAACACGAATACGGCGCTTCTTACCGGCCGGGTCGGTGATGGTCGTTAGGTCGCCATCGTAAGCATATGCCGTGGTGCCGGTGAGCGTGGTGCCGGAGGCACCCCAGGGGGGAGGAAGTGCGCCAGGAGTGGAGACGGAGTAAGTGGTGACGTCGACCGTGCGACCGAGCGAGTCGGTGCGAGTGACGGACCAGCCTTCTTGGCCGGCTTGGCCAGTGCGGTAGGGATTCGAGACCGCTTCGTAGTGGTTGGGATCAGGATTGCAAGGGAGGGGCGGATTGGCGCGACAGCCGGGAAGCCGGAGCCGTTTGACGACGGTGCCGACGCTCTCCGGCGTCGCGTCATTCCAGGCGGGTAAGGCACCGGTGTCGGGAGTGACGCGCGTGAGGTAGGGGCGACCGAGGTCGTCGCTGTGGGTAACAGAGACTAGCTTACCGTCGTTGATGGTAGCGAGATCCTGCGCGGAAGCGGAGATGTAACTTGCGTCGTAGTAAGTCTGGCGGCTGGTGCGTAGGCCAGCTTCCGTGCGGACGAGCGGCCGGCCGAGAGCGTCGTAAGTGGTGGTGGACGTGAGGTTATTCTCGACGTCGCGCTCGGAGGTAACAACAGCGGCGTTGCAATCGTAGGTGAGTTCAAGGGTGCGAGCCACTGGCGAACCGGCAGCCTCAATGCGCTGGGTGGGATAGAGGTTCGTCAACGATGGGTTGGACCCTGTGCAACCGGTGATGTTGCCGTAAGTGAGCGACGTACGATTGTTATTCGCGTCGAAGGCAGCAGTGGGGTTGCCTTTTTGAAAGACACCGCCGGCGTCGTTGAATTGAGCTTTGGTGACGACGGAGTTCGTCGAGTTCAAGGTCGGCGTCGGTGTTTGCGCGGGCACGTTACCACCGGGACTGATGGAGGATGCCAGAATGCTATCCCAGGTTCGGCTCTCAGTAACGTTCCAACGCGAATCAAAGGTGGATTCGCGATAGGAGGCCACGGGGCCCGTGGCACTGCCGGTGCGGACTTCCGTGGCGAAGCGGGCATTCACCGCCCGGGCGGTGGAGAGGGGATTCCAATAAGCGAAGTCGTTGGGGCCGGCGTTGGTGGTGACGGCGGGATTGCTGAAAGAAGTGACGTCGTTGGTGGGGAAGAGGTAGCGGTGGATGGTGGTACGGACTACCGTATTGGCAAAGTCATACTCAGTAAGCCGGCGCAGATTTCCATTACGGTCGTACTGGAAATCCTTGCGGATGGTCTTTGAGGAATTGG
>JAYVRS010000834.1:0-4126 GCA_043776185.1 Bryobacteraceae bacterium
GTGCAGCTTGCCAAGGTGGACAAATTTCTTCGAGCACGCCTCGTAGGCGGCGACTGCCTCGGGAGCCATCAACGACGAGGTGAGCGCCGTGTAGGTGCCAGCGGCGTTGATAAAGGGCTTGATGCCCAGTTCGCCGAAGTAGTCACGTTTGGCATAGGCCTGGGCCGCTTTGCCGGCGGCATAGGTACTAAATACGCCGCCCAGGATGGGCATCGAGTACAAGCTCTGAATGAAACTGCGGCGATTGGCCATGGTTTGCTCCTGCTGAAGAATCGCTTGGCAGGACCGGCCCTGAGGCCGGTCCTGCCGGGAGTGAGGTTACCAGAGCAGCTTGAGGCCAAACTGGATCTGCCGCATGGGCGAAACCAGGCTGGTGATCGCGCCCGGGCCACGGACGATATTGGCCTGCGACGGGAAGGTCACGTTGCCGGGCGTGCCTTGCGGCAGCAGGTTGGTGGCCGTCTGCAGGCCCGGGTTGGGCCGGGCAAACTGCGGCGTATTGAAGACGTTGAACATCTCGCCGCGGAACTGCAGCTTCAGGCGCTCGGTGATCCGGAAGTTTTTGAACAAGGAGTAGTCGATGTTCTTGAAGCCCGGGCCTTCCAGGATACCGGTGCCACTGTTCCCGTAATGGCACGTTTCAGGAAGGGCCGCATTCACGCAACTAGTGAGGCGGAATGCGTCCGGATTGAACCACTGGTTCACCGTTGGGTTCGAAACGCTGCCGTCAGCGATGCGATCAGGTCGAACGGGCGCGTTGCCGGCGGTATTGGTAATTCCGCCCTGCGTCACCGCGAACGGGAAGCCCGTGCGCAGCGTGACAATGCCGTTGGTCTGCCAGCCGCCGAAGACGACGTTGGCAATCCCCTTTTTGAACATATTCGGCGTGGGCAGTTCGTATACAAAGTTAGCTACGAAGTTATGGGTGACGTCGAAGCCGGCGCGACCCTTCTCCGCCGCGCGGTTGAAGGGGTTCTGATAGGTATTCGAGTTGAAGCCATCGCCTTCGTTGCGGCCATATCCCTCCATCAGGCTCTTGCTCATCGTGTGGGCGATGGTGAAACTAAAGCCATTGGAGTAACGGCGCTGCAGATTGAACTGTAAGCCCTGATACCAGGCATTAGCTCCCGAATCGAGGAAGCGCAAACGGGTGAGTGGCCGAAGCACGCCGTTATCTAAAATGAACGGATACGGCCGGCGCGATTGGATGCTGCTGGTGGCGGTATTAAACGCCGGAGCGGGCGTGTTGCGCTCCTGCGTGCTATCCATGTGAATCGTGCGGCTGCCCACGTAACCGACGGTCAACACCATGCCGCCAAACAGACGCCGCTGCACGTCAAAGCTCCACTGATGAACCTGCGGCTGGAAGTTGTCCGTATTCAGGACGTTCGCCGCCGTCGCAGTGGTAGCGGCGTTAAAGACGCCGAAGGGGCTAGCCAGACTGAAGTACGGCGCGTTCGGATTGGTTAACGCACCGGCGCTATTGAAGCTGTTGTTGAAATTCGCACTGCCCGAAAGCGGCGGGTTCAAATTCAAGATCGTGTAGTTGTTCAACTGATGCACGTTGTAGTAAATGCCGTACCCCATGCGCAGCACTGTCTTGTCGTCGAGGCGGTAGGCGACGCCGAGACGCGGCATGAAGAGGGTCTTCTGAGGCTTGTAGAACTGGTAAGTCGTACGAATGGCGGCGGGCACGAACTCGATCGGTTGGTTGAGACCCTTGGTCCATTCGCCGTTGCGCCACAGACCCCGGATATCGGTTGCCGCCGTGTTGTACTCCCAACGCAAACCCAGGTTTAACGTCAGCTTCTTGCTGGCCTTCCAATCGTCGTTGAAATAGAAGCCCATGCGCTTCTGGCGCACATCCGTGAGCGGCAAACCCTCGGGGGTATTGGTCGCCGTAGGGATGCCCAACAGTAACGCGGCGTAGCCGTTATTCGCAATCTGGTCTCCGAAAACGAAGGAACCGCGGGGCACGTTGGCCGCGCCACGGAAGAGCGAAATCCGGCGCAGTTCGCCACCGAACTTCATTGCATGCGCTCCGAAGTTGACGGAAACGTTGTTGCTGAATTGGTGCAGCCGATTGTCGTCGAAACCATTACCGCCATCGCGCTCGGCTAAGCCCTGAAACGAGCTGGCGCTGATGCCGGGAATTCCGGCCTCGCGCTTGGTGAGCTTGCGATTGCCATCGGTGAGCACGCGGAACGCGTCGAGGCCAATCGTACTCAAGTCAAAGTCGGAATTGGCGCGTGGATTGAAGCTATCGTCGCGCGAAGTGGTGTAGCCATAGCGGAATTCGTTAATCACGCTCGGAGAAAAAATGTGAATGTGCTGGGTGGCCACGTTGTTGTTGCGGCCAATGACACGATACGTAAACTGCGGCGCATCCGGCGGCGTCAGCAGGAACTCCGGCGTATTGGAGGCATAGCGGAACATCACCTTGTCTTTCGCCGAGATGTTGTGATCGAACTTCATGAAGTATTGGTTATCGGTGATCCGGGTGGAGCCGACGCCGCGGTAGTTGAAGCCCTGCAGCGGATTGGCGAGCACCGTCTGCGGCTGCTCCCAGAAATTGCTCAAGGTCCTGGCGGCCGCCGAGATCCGATTCGCCGGAATTACGTTATTCGGAAACGGCGTACCGGTTAAGGGATCGACGATCGTGATCGGCGCGGCCACCCCGGCCGCATTCCGAATGTTGAGCAGTTCGCCAAAGTCACCGGTGCGCATGCGCACCGAAGGCACCAGCGCGGTGCCGGCAATTCCCGGGTTGCTGGTGCGTCGGCCTTCGTAGTTGAACATGAAGAAGGTCTTGTTGCGACCATCGTAGAGCTTAGGAATGAACACCGGACCGCTGATGACGCCACCAAACTGGTTCTGGCGCAAAGCCGGCTTCGGCAAACGCGCGGCACCCGCCGGCGTGAAGTAATTCTGAAAATAAGCCTCAGCGTCCAGCTTTTCGTTACGCAGGAAGTCATACGCCGCGCCATGCAAGTCGTTCGTGCCCGAGCGCATCACCATCACGAGTTGGGCACCCGAGTTAAAGCCATACTCGGCCGAATAGGATCCGGTGAGCACCTTCACTTCTTCCATCGCTTCGGGCGAGGGCGAGAACGGCACCGTGTTGACGCGGGCCTCGGTGGCCACCACGCCGTCCAGTGTCGCGTGCTGATTCGTCTCGCGCTGGCCATTCGCCACGATCGCGATCGTCTGGCCGGGAATCGGAATGCCGCCGCCGCCGCCGCTCATCCCATCCAAACCGCCGCGCGAACCGAACATGACGCCGGGTTGGAGCACGGCCAGGTTGCCCACGTTGCGGCCATTCACCGGCAGTTCGACGAGACGCCGCTGTTCCACCACGTTGCCCAGCGAAGCTTCGTCCGTCTTCAGTTGCGCGATCTCCGCCGTCACTTGCACGCGCTCGGTCACTTGTCCGACTTCGAGCTTAAAGTCCACGCGGACCTTTTCATTGATCTGCACCAGGACGCCGGTGCGGGAAGCGGTCTTAAAACCACTCTGTTCGACGCTCACCGTGTACTCGCCGATGTTGATCAGCGGAAAGGTAAAGTCGCCCGAGGAGGTGGACATCGTGTCCGCCTTCACACCCGTGCGGGTATTGGTGAGGGTAACTTTGGCCCCCCCAATGACGGATCCGGAGCTATCCTGCACCGTACCCAAAATCGTGGTCGAGGTGGTCTGCGACCACAGACTCGTCAAAGAAGCTAAGAGAATTAGCGATAACCGTTTACACATACTGGAGCCTCATTTCCTTTCCATTCCGAAGACAAGACGGATTACCTTGATTGTAACATCCGGTTTGCGCGTACCATATGGGAAATATGCGTTCCAATCTTCGAGTCCTCGTCTGCACTCTCCCGGCTATCCTGGCCGCGGCTGACCCCGCCCTCGTGCGCATCGACCGTCACCAGGCTGCGACGATGCGCGATGGCGTAAAACTCTACGCTGACGTCTACCGCCCGGCGGCTGCGGGCCGCTACCCGACGCTGGTGATCCGGACGCCGTACGGCACCCAGCGCGAGAACTCCGGCATTCACGGTAAGCTGCCGCGGCTGGCCCGTGAGGGCTACGCGGTGGTGAATCAGGATGTGCGCGGACGCTATGAGAGCGA
>JAYVRS010000835.1:0-14857 GCA_043776185.1 Bryobacteraceae bacterium
CCGATGGAATCGTCCACCAGACTGATCTCACCATAGGATTGCGTGCGGTGATAAGGGACTCGCTGGTTCAGCGGGGCAAAACGTTGTGCCGCTTCTCCAATGTGGGGCGGCCGGCCGTCATGCTCGCCGGCCCGCAGCAGCGCTGGCACCATGTCGCGCTCCCGGTACTTGGAGGAGTAGGGTGGTGGCGGATTGTAGGGCTGGTGTGGGTCCACAAAAGAGGCGAAGGCGAAAAAGGGCTTACTGCTTTGCGCGGCGTCTTTTAGAAAACGACTGGTGTGCCGGGCGATCCAGGATGAATTGTGCAATTCCAGCGGGAGTTGATCGTCCGGTTTCTTGGCGTGCTGCGGATGCTCCCGTTGCAGAAAGACCGCCTGCTCGCCACGCCGTCCGTCTTCGCCCAGATGAAACTCTTCGAATCCATAGTAGGGGGCGGGATGGGTTTCGACCGTCGGCAACTGACCCTGGAAATGAGGAATGAAGTGGAACTTGCCGGCCCCGAAGGTGGAATAGCCATGCGCCTTGAGGTGACTCGGCAGGGTGATCTCGCGCTCGGGAAGCCGTACGCCATTCGAGCGGACTCCGTGCGATGAGGGATAGCGCCCCGTAAAGATCGTGGCCCGGGCGGGCATGCAGACCGGGTGCTGACTCCAACAGTTGGTGAAGCGAGTGCCGGACGCGGCGAGTGAGTCCAGGTGCTTGGTTTCGATCAGGCTATTGCCCCAGGCTCCGATGGCGTCGCAGCGATGGGTGTCGGTCATCAGCAGCAGAACGTTGGGACGCTCCACCTGGGCTAATAAGGGCGAGGCACCGGCGGCCAGCAGCGAACGGCGAGTGATTGGGGAATTCATCAGAAGGTTATCTTAGCGCCCAACTGCATCACGCGCGCCTGTCCGCTGGAGTTGATGCTGCCGAATCCGGTGGACAAAAAGCCGGTATCCGGCGGACCAGAGCAACTCAGCGCATCCCTTTGTATCCCGTTTTCCGCCAACCTCCTTCAATCAAATGACTTATCGCCGCAAGAAGGCGGTGGACTGCCGCTCCGCCGCATTTCTCACCACATCGCTCAGGTTGACGATCCGGATCTGCGCAACTCCGGCGGCTTTCTCGAAAACACGCGCCGCCAACATGGCCGCCCTCCTTTGCGCTCCCAGGAGGAAATGGGGAAACAGGCCATTCACTGGCGGCCACACGGTGTGGTACTTACTTCCCCACTGGAACACTACCTAGACCCTAAGTACCAGAGCCACCCTAATTGATTTTATGTTACGCTCCGGGGTAACTAGTCGGAATTGCCTCTGAACATGACTTGCTCGCATGCCCTACTATTCGTAGCGTTTTCCGCTTTTGCGCAGCAACGCCACGTGATTGTTTTGCCCGCCGGGGAGGTGGCGGAGCCCAGTAGTCGGACGGCTTCTATTCTGGACCTCGAAAGCTGGAAGCTCGTCGGCACTGCGGCGGTGGGCAGGGAAGCGTTCAATGCCTTCACGCTTCCGAACGGCTCCAAGACTTATGTAGTCTCGAAATCGGAGCTGAATACCATTACGGTGCTCAACCGCCTAGGTGGGGGCGTTAGCGTGCTGAAGTCGATTAACCTCCCGAGCGGCTCAACGGATGCGGTGCTTACCCCGGATGGAAAGCGGTTGCTGTTAGTGTCGATGGCGGATGCCGCGCTAACGATCATCAATACTTCCACCGACAGTATTCTCGCCCGGATTCCCCTTAGCGCGCCGGCCAATAGCGTCGTCAGTAACTACGACGGGAGCATGGCCTTTACCGCTTCGCCCCGCGGCGCGGAGATTGCGGCGGTGGACATCCTGCGCAACGTCAAATCGGCAAGCGCGGCGCTGCCTGCCAGCTTGCAGGCGAACAGCCAACTCGCCGCTGCGCCAGGCGGGGCGCTCTATATTGTGGCGGGCACGTCGCTGTACGAAATTGATCCGCGCAGTCTGGTAGCGACGGCGGGGAAAGTGGCGATACCTACCGGCTCCGCACGTCTGCTGTTTCCCATTCGCAGCACGCAGGTGCTGATCGCCACCCCTGATTCCGCAGCCTTCGCGCCACTGCGCAAGAGTCAGCCGGGAGGATTCATGCTCCGGCCAGGCTTCGATCACCTGCGTCTCATCTCCGAAACGGCCGCGATCGGCTACTCCGCCGCGAAGCGCACTTTCTATCGCGTGGACTTGAATCAGGAGCTTTCGCTGACGCCGTTGCCCGGGCTGGCGGCGCTTGGCGAAGCGCCAGTAGGAAGCATCGGCGGTAGTGACGAAGACCCCACGAGCCGGTACGTCTTTATATCGAGCGGCAACGCCGTATACCGGGTGGATGCCGCAAGCCATCTCATCACGGCGAAACAGCAACTCGATCATGTCGCCGGCCTCGCCATCCTGCCGCCCACGCCTTCATCGGCGGCAATTAACGGAGTTTACGCTCTAGATGCTCTTCAGGTGGCGCCGGTCGGTGGCACGGCGGGTCCTTTGAAACTACGGGCGTTGGATGCGAAAGGTTTGCCCGTGGCCGGCAGAGCGGTCCTCGTCGGCGGCTCAGGAGTCGCGTCGCGTGCGTTTTACACGAATGCTCAGGGTTACCTGGAGGCGCTATTGGATCTACCGGCCAGACCCGGATTTTTCCCGATCTTCACCTTCAGTTGGGAGGCCGATATCCGGAATCGGCCACTGATCATCGCTGCGGGATCGAGCCAAGTGGCCGGGATGTTTTTCCCATACGTCCTCGAGCCCTTTCCCGGGGAGGAGACCTACCTTGTGAATTCCGGCTCGGTAGCCGGACGGCAGATTGTGGTGGCGAGTGCGGCCGGCCATTGGATGAGTTCGGCTACCGTTGATTGGAAGATTATTGGCGGCGGTGGCCGAATGGCGTTCGCCCAAACGCTGAGTGATTCAAACGGCGCGGCGTTCAACTCCTTTACAGCCCCGGTTGTCCCAGGACCGGTGCCCGAACGCACCACCATTCGGGTTTCCTCGCCGGGCGGTAATTCTGCGGATTTGCGGTTTATCACGCTACCCCTCTCAGCTACCGAGGCACCACTGCCGATCTTTGGTCTCAAGCGGCTCACTCCCAGCGGACCCCTGAGCCTTCGCGGCGTGGTGTCCACCCGGACGAATGTCACGCTGCAGTATCAACTCGCAACGCCAGGCGAGCCGCTCGCGGGCATCGCCCTCACTTTTGGCCGGGGCCCCAGGAACCTCAATGTGAACTGTAGGGGGTACTCGGCCGAGACCGACGACGCCGGGTTGGTGAGCTGCAGCATCGACTTAGGGGCGATCGCTGGCCAGGGCAAAGTGCCCGTGTTCTTGGGCGGGCAGTACGTGGAGGACATCGACCTCCACCTTGCTCCCCAACCACCCGAGGTGATTCGGATCGTCGGGGGATACGATCAGGCCCCGATTGAGGATCGCGAGTTGCCCCTGCCCTTGGTCGCCGTGGTTACCGACGGTTGGGGCAATCGGGTGGACGGGATAGCGGTGAACTGGACGGTGGACTCGGGTAACGTCACTCTTTTGGCTGCGTCGTCGGAAACAGCGCCGGGGTCTTACTCCTCTCCCAGGGAGTCCGGGGCCATAGTCTCGTCCGGAGGATTGGTTTCGACGCGGGTTTACGTAAGAGACTTAGCTCAGCCGATTCAAATTTCCGCGACTCCTCTCGCGGGCTTCGCCGCTCGAGACATATTCTACTCGCGCGCGGTGTTCGCCTTGAAAGCGCCGCAGGCACCCCCGCCGCCCTCGCCGCCCCCGCTGTTTACGGGAGGCCTCAGCAACCTGGATGGTGCCGGCCAGACCACACCCGCCGGCACGCTCTTCGCTCGTCCTTTGTTGATTCAAGCCACTGATCGAGAAACGGGTGAAGCGGCCGTCGGAGTGCGGATCGAGTTCAGGACAGGGGCGGGCCTCGCACTCTCTTCTTCTTCCGCGATCACCGACGTTTGGGGCCGCGCCGAGGTGACGGTGGTTGGCGTTTCCGTTGGCTCGCACGCCGTCTCCGCATCCACCGGCACTGCCTCCACCTCTTTCACCTTGATCGTGACGCCGCGGCTGTAAGCGGATTCCGCCGAGTAGTCAGTGATGCCTTGCTTTTGCCGATCATACCGAGGTGCTAAAACGCCTGGGGGCTAGGCCGCCCAAGTGAATCACGGACAATTTCAATGTTCTATCTCCCATTATCATCAATCACTTAACTCAAAACCACCCCCAGCCAGTTAGATCGGCGGCAGTATCCTATAAACAGGAATTAACATGACCACCGACTCGACACTCTTCGACACGCTCACTGCCGTTCAGCAGCAAGTATTGCAAGCCCTCGTCGTCGGGCAGTCCATCTCCGCCGCCGCCAAAGAGGCCGGCTTGCATCGCTCCACCATCCACCTCTGGAGCCAAAAACACCCCGGCTTTGCCCGGATTCTCCTGGGCGCCCGCCACCACCGGGCGGAGTGTCTCATCGAAGAACTCGGCAATCTTGCCGACCTCGCGCTCGACACTTTTCGACAGATCCTGAGTGACCAACAAACCCCGGCATCCGTGAGACTCAAAGCCACCCTGGAAATCGTCAAACTCGTCGAAGCGCAACGTCCCAGCGTCCGCGAAACCACCATTGCCGAAGTCCAATTCGACCGCCTCGACCGTGACCTCCAACTCGACCAAGTTGCAAAAGCCTCAAAACCGGTTCCAAACGTCGGGCGCAATGCTCCGTGCCCCTGCGGAAGTCCCCTCAAATACAAACGCTGTTGCGGCAACCCCGCCACCCAAACCCGCGCCGCCTGAAACGAAATGTCCAGAACGAACCCGGCGATCTCGTTCAAAAGAATGGTTCTGGATCCTCAGGTTCGTCGGGTTCCTCCGGATTATTGACAGACAAAACTTTGTACATTACCATATGGTTATGCAAGTGTACAGCCATCCGCCGGCGACGCCCCACATTGACGCCATCCTGGACGCCACGTTCGCGGCTCTTGCCGACCCCACCCGCCGCAAAATCCTCGCCCGCCTCGCCGCCGGGCAGGCGTCGGTCACGGAACTGGCCGAGCCATTCGCCATCTCCCAGCCCGCCATCTCCAAGCACTTGAAGGTGCTCGAACGTGCCGGTCTCATCTCCCGCGACCGCGACGCGCAACGTCGGCCCAGCCGCCTCCAAGCCCAACCGCTCTCCGAGGCCGCGGCCTGGCTGGAGCGTTACCGCGAGTTTTGGGAGACTTCGTTCGTGCGTTTGGATGACTTACTCGGCGAATTAAAATAACCGGAGCACTTTATGTTTTATCCCGACACTTTCCAGATATCTACGCCTAGCGACCGCGAAATCCAGATCACCCGCGACTTTCACGCGCCGCGCCAGTTAGTATTTGACGCCTTTACTAAGCCGGAATTAGTAAGGCTTTGGCTACTGGGCCCCCCCGGCTGGACCATGCCGGTTTGCGAAATCGACCTAAAGGTAGGCGGCGCTTACCGCTACGTCTGGCGCAAGGAAGGCGTCAGCGACATGGGCCTGGGCGGTGTTTTTCAAGAGATCGTTTCGCCCAAGCGGCTGGTCGCCACCGAGCGGTTCGACGAATCCTGGTACCCGGGCGATGCGCTGGACACCACTGAATTTGCCGAGTCCGTCCCCGTCACCCGCATGACGCTCACCGTACTTTATGGATCGCGGGAAGCACGCGACACCGCGCGGCGATCAGGCATGGAGCACGGTATGGCCACCGGCTACCACCGGCTGGAGGAAATGCTAACGTCCATACTCGCCGATCGCCCGCCTCTCCCGTAGCTGGTTCGCCAGTGGATGACTCACCTCAAATAGGAGTAATTTTTTCATGATTGACACCCCACAAATCGCCGGGAGCCCCGCGCAGTTAGTCGCCAAACTTCACCTCACGATTCCGCGAAGCGAGATACGGTTTATGATGGGCCCCGGCATCGCTGAAGTAATGGCGGCCGTTAGCGGCCAAGGAATCGGCCCCACCGGACCCTGGTTCACCCATCACCTCAAGATGCAACCCGCCACGTTTGACTTTGAAATCTGCGTTCCAGTGAACGCCCCGGTGGCTGCGGTGGGCCGAGTATTATCTGGTGAGATCCCCGCCATGAAGGTCGCCCGCACAGTTTACGAGGGCCCCTACGAAGGCCTCTCCACCGCTTGGCGCGAGTTTCATGAATGGATCTCCGCCAACGGCCACCACCCGTGTCCAGACCTCCTGGAATGCTATCTGGCCGGGCCAGACTCGAATTCCGACCCAACCCGATGGCGCACGGAACTCATCCAGCCATTAGTTGATTAACTCAATGTTACTAACGGTCCCAGCGACGCCCCGCCACCCGCCGGACCTCAGCCGGCGGCGGGATACTCACCAACGGGTCGACCCTCACGACGACCTCAATCGTATGGTCGCCGCCGCCCATGGTGATGCCTTTCACGGGCGTGACATCGCCATAGTCGCGGCCCCAGGCTAAAGTAACGTGGGACGTCGCCACCACCACATCGTTGGTCGGGTCAAGGTCCACCCAACCATGCCCGGGCACGAAGACGCCCACCCAGGCATGCGACGCCTCAGCGCCGACGCTGCCGCTTCGTAAGTATCCACTTACATAGCGCGCCGCCAAGCCATGGGATCGTAACATGGCGATCAGTAAGTGGGCAAAGTCCTGACAGACGCCGCGTCGGCTGCGAAAGACCTCTTCCACCGAAGTGTCAATGTCGGTGGAGTCCGGCTTGTACTTAAAGTCGCGGTGAACCCGGCCCGACAGCTCGATGGCTGCTTCCAAAATAGGGCGCTGGGGTAGAAAGCTACTCAACGCGTAATCCGCAATCGCCGCGTTCCAGCGCACGTAGCGTGACTCGGCCGCGAACTCGAATGACTGCAAAGCCACCGGATCGTCCCAAACCCGCAGACTCGCCCGCACTTGCTCCCACGGCAAGGTCGCCGCCGGCATCAACGGATTCGTCTCCCGCAACTCCACGATACTCTCGGCGGTGATGGCCAGTTCATGATGGGGCGCTAGGACGGAGCAATAGCGCACGTTGTTGCCGAAGTAGTCGCGAAAGCCCCGCATCGTCTCAAACTGAGGCTCCACGGTGATCACGCTGCGCACGACGCTTTGCCAAGGCAACTCGCGCGGCGTCAAGCGAAGTTCGCTGTGCGTAGTCGCGACGGGCAGCGCGTAAGAATAGCGAGTAACATGGCGAACTTGATAGATCATGCGGAGGCCAGCAGACGAGTGGACATGGAGTGGCTCAAGTAGCGGCTACTGAGGGCCGTGGAGGCTTCAAAAAGGTCCTGGGTCAAACCGTCCAGAAACTCTCGAAGCTGTTTGCGGTCGGCCGCCAAATCAGCGGTTCGCGCCAGGCGCACCGCCGTCAGCACTTTCACGATCTTCTGTTGCTCTTCCGGTAACCGGCCCGAGGGATCCTGCCCCGGCAGCCGCTTGAAATGGACCGCAAGATTTTGCAGTTGAAAGCCCACGGAGCGCGGATTCGCCTCGTCCACTAAGAGTAAGTCCAGCACTAAATCAGCCTGCAGAGTAGTGTAGTAGCGCGCGCGATAAGTGATGGCGCTATCGGCGATTTGCAGTAACATGTCAAGCGCGGCCTGTTCGTCAGAGACCACGCCGGCCAAGCCGTGCCGCAACAGCTCCACTAACTGTAAGGCCCGCTCCAGACGGCGTCCGATATCCAGAAAACGCCAGCCCTGGCTGCGCGTCATATTCTCCATCATCAAACCAGAGAACGAGGCCAGCGTCAGAATGGCCCGGTCCAGCGCATTCACTTGGTCGAGCAGATGGGACTCGCCCGAAATCACCCCCGAAGGGAATTCCTGGTCAAGGCGGTTCAACAGGCGCCACGCATCGCTCGAGAGCCGCTCCTTCAAGCTGCGGGCGGAGCGGCGCACCTGGTTGACGTTCCAGTTGAGCGCATCGATCCGTTCGGTGTCGAACACAATCCAACGCAGCACTCGCTCCAACCATCGTCGCTGTTCCAGCACCGGCGCTTTTCGCATCTCCTCCGGCAGATACTCGTAGCCAATGAGTAACTCCACGCTGGACTCGATGGAGAGCCCGCCGCCGAAGTCAGCTTCGCTCGACAAGGCGGGCAGCAACGCCCGCGCCAACCGGCCCAAAGACTCTACCCGTTCCAGATAGCGCCCCAACCAGAACATGTTATCGGCCACGCGGCTGGGCAGATCCGGCGTGCGGCTGATGTCCACCGGCGGACGCACCGCCTCCTGAGGAAACGGCTCCTCATCGCGGTCGGCCAGCACCCAGGTGTCCTTGCTGCCGCCGCCCTGCTGCATCGAGACCACCAGCGAGTCTTCTGAAGTCGAGATGCGCGTTAGCCCGCCGGGCATCACCACATAGCCATCGCCCGACCACACCGCGAAGGCGCGCAAGACGACGTGGCGAGGCTCCAGCCCCCCATGTTCCGAGAGCACCGGGGCCGTCGAAAGCGCCATCTGTTCCTGCGCCACATACTGTGTGGGGTCCGCCTCAATGCGGCGGCGCATGTCGTCGCGCTCGGCCGCCGACAGACCTGCACCAAAGATGGGGTGTAAGCCGAAGCGAGGAAACGTCGGCTTGATTACCAGTTGATGGAGGTTCGCCAGCACGTAGCGGCGGGCCGGCGCTTCGCCGCACCACCACGTGGCCAGCGACGGCACCTTCAGCTTTTCGCCCAACCGCGTGCGGCACAGCGCCGGCAGAAATCCCGGCATCGCCGGCGTCTCCAGCACTCCGGTGCCCAGCGCATTGGCCACCACGACATTGCCCGCGCGGACGGCGGCCAACAAGCCCGGCGCACCCAACACGGAGTCGCCGCGAAACGACAACGGATCGCAGTAACTATCATCCTGACGGCGCAAAATGATATCCACCG
Source organism: Bryobacteraceae bacterium (assembly GCA_043776185.1). Lineage (GTDB taxonomy): Bacteria > Acidobacteriota > Terriglobia > Bryobacterales > Bryobacteraceae > JALHNI01. The sequence goes on from JAYVRS010000835.1 coordinate 8,866, forward strand.
GCACCAGACCGCCCAGTGTCTTCAGAAACACGCGCTCGTCACGCACCACCAGGTCGGCGCCTTCCACCAGCGTGTAGCCCAGATGTTTAGCTAGATAAGCGTGCTCAAAATAGGCTTCATTAAACGGGCCCGGCGTCAGCAGCACCACCCTCGGATTCTCGCGCTTAGTGCGAGTCAATTCAAATAGTCCTTGCCGGTATTCGTGGAAGTACCGATTGAGCGGCCGCACCTGCGATCGCCGAAACGCCTCCGGCAGAATCTGCGCGCTCACCATCCGATTTTCGAGCGCGTAGCCCAGGCCGGACGGCGTCTGCGTGCGGTCGGCCAGCACCCACCATTGCCCATCCGGTGACCGGCCCAGGTCGACCGCGTAGTGATGCAGAAACACCGACTGCGGCACAGGCAAGCCATGACACGCGCGTAAAAAGCTGGGATTGTGAAAGATCAATTCCGGCGGCAGCGACCCATCGCTCAGCAATCGCAGCGGACCGTAAATATCGGCCAGCATCAGGTTGAACAACGTGGCGCGCTGCTGCACGGCGGCTTCAATGGTCTGCCATTCGACGCTGTCGAGCACCAGCGGGATCGGGTCCACCGGCCACGGACGCTCCTGCCCTTGCGGATCGCCATAGACATTGAACGTAATGCCATTAGCCTGGATGATTAGCCGACCCTGTTGCCAACGGCGCGCGAACTGCCCAGGGCCCAGGCGCGTCATGGTGTTGGCCAACCGCCGCCAATGCCGGCGCGGCCGACCGCGAGGATCCAGCACCTCATCGTAATGTCCGAAGACGGGCGAATATGTCCAAGTTGCCGGAGCTACTGCGTCCTGAATCACTTTGTCTTACTGCGCTTTGAGCTTAGGCCCCGTCGCACCGCCCAACCCGGCGTACGCTTCCTTGATCTTGACCACCTTATCGCCATCGAACGTCACGAACGTGATCTTCCCCGGCGGCTGACCGTACACCCAATCCTCCAACTCCAAACCGTCCTTCGTCTCGCGCGACTTCCCCCTCGGCTTGCCCATCGCCATGATCACCTGCTCTTTGTCCATGCCTTCGAGCGCCCGCTCTTCCTTGATCGCCTTCTGCACTTCAGGCTTCATCTGCTCGATGTAGTTTTCAGTGGGGCTGCGTTGTTTCTCAAAGTCGATCGCCGGTGCCAGCCACTTCTTCACTTCGGCCACCGTAATACTCTCGAACTCCTTCGGGAAGTGCAGCACGACGGACGTACCGGACGGCCCCCCTCGGCGGTTGCTGCCGATAGGGGCGGTGCGCGTGTTGTTGCCCGTGCCGGCACCCACCTGGACGTTGTCGTACCACTTGCGGCCGCCCTTGTAACCGCCGTTGATCTGCAACGTGACCTTGTCGTCGTCAATGTCCACTTTGGTGATCTGCACCAGATCACCGCTGCGTGCGCAGGGTCCCTCGTCGCGCAGACTAGCGGCCCAGAGATCGCGATCCGGCCCAGCCTGGGCAGCAATCGGCAGGGCCTTCTTCGAACGCGGCACGACGATCTTGGCCGTGCCATATTCCGCCAGCAAACCGCGCATCAACAGCAAACGCTCGTCGGCGGCGATCTTCCCGGCCTGCAGGCAAACAGGCCACGCAGCGATCAGCAAAATTGCGAATTTCATACCAGCCTCCCGCCCCTCTATTGTAGAGCGGACAGCACGCTCCGGTTGGGCCGCCTGGGTTGGGTGTAAATTTGTATCAGCCCTATGCCTCGTCTATTCCTGCTTTTAGCTCTAGGCCTGCCCGCCGTTTTCGGCCAGGCCGTCGACTTCGTCCGCGATGTCCAACCCATTCTCGCGAACAGCTGCACTGGCTGCCACGGCGAGAAGGCTCAGCAGGCCGGTCTGCGATTGGACTCGAAAGCGCTGGCTTTGGCCGGCGGGCAGTCCGGCAAGGTGATCCTGCCTGGCCAAGCCGACAGCAGTTCGCTTTACCAACGCGTCGCCGGCATCGGCGAGCAAGCGCGCATGCCGATGGGCGGTAAGCCGCTGCCCCCCGAACAGATCGACACGCTGAAGCGCTGGATTGAGCAAGGCGCGCTTTGGCCCGATGCGGCCAGCGCCACCGCCGCCGGTATAAAGAAACACTGGGCCTTTGTGGCACCCGTCCGCGCGCCACTTCCCGCCGTGAAGAACATCGCCTGGGCGCGCACCCCCATCGACCGCTTCATTTTGGCCAAGCTCGAACAAGAGCAATTGAAGCCTTCCGCCCTCGCCAGCAAAACTACTCTGCTGCGGCGCTTGAGCCTGGATCTCACCGGCCTGCCGCCGGCGATCGACGAGATCGATGCCTTCCTGAAGGACGCGAGTCCCCGCGCTTACGAAAAACAGGTAGACCGCTTGCTGGCTTCGCCCCACTATGGCGAACGCTGGGGACGCCATTGGCTCGATGCCGCGCGATATGCCGATTCCGACGGCTTTGAAAAAGACAAACAGCGCTCAGTCTGGTTCTATCGCGACTGGGTGATTAACGCATTGAATCGCGACTTACCTTACAACCGTTTCCTAATCGAGCAACTGGCTGGCGACTTACTGCCCAACGCCACCCAGGAACAAAAGGTAGCGACAGGCTTCCTGCGAAACTCGATGATTAATGAAGAAGGCGGCGTGGACCCCGAGCAGTTCCGCATGGAGAGTATGTTTGACCGCATGGAGGCCATCGGCAAAGGCATGCTGGGCGTCACCATCCAATGCGCGCAGTGCCATAACCATAAGTTTGACCCCATCACCCAGGAAGAGTATTACAAGATCTTTGCCTTCTTAAATAACTCCAGCGAAGGCAGCCTCGCCGTTTACGCGCCGGAGGAGGAAATGCAGCGCGCAAATCTGTTCCGTAAAATCCGCGAGATTGAAACCGAGTTACAGCATCGTACGCCGGATTGGAAGACGCGGATGTCTCACTGGGAAGCGACGGCAAAAACCAATCAACCGGATTGGACCGTGCCCAAGTTAGATATCGATGACATCTCCACCGGCGGGCAGAAGTACATCGTCCAGCCCGATGGCAGCGTCCTCGCCGCTGGCTACGCGCCTACCAAAGTCCGCGTAAAATTCACGCTCAGGACTAAGGACACCAACATTCGCGCGTTTCGCCTGGAATTAATGAATGACGCGAACCTTCCGCAAGGCGGGCCCGGGCGTTCGATTAAAGGTACCGGCGCACTCACCGAGTTTGAAGTGGAAGTCGCTCCGGCCAGCGACCCCAAGAAGTTACGCAAGATCAAGATCGCCAGCGCCACCGCCGACATCAACTTGCCGGAGCGCGAGCTCGACGCCATGTACTTCGACAAAACGACGAAGCGACGCGTCACCGGCCCCATTGACTATGCCATCGATGGCAACGACGACACCGCCTGGGGCACGGATGCAGGACCCTATCTCCGCAATCAACCTCGTAAGGCGGTCTTCATTCTCGCCGAGCCGATCGGCGACCCGCAGGGACTCATCATCGATGTTTATCTCAAGCAGAATCATGGCGGCTGGAATAGCGATGATAACCAGAGCCATAATCTGGGCCGCACCCGCCTCGCCTATACCACCAGCGAGCAACCGAAGGCCGATCCGCTGCCCGCGAAAGTTCGCGAGTTACTCACGGCAACGTCCCGCACTGCCCCGCAGGATCAATTGGTTTTCAGTTACTGGCGCACCACGGTGCCCGACTGGAACGAAGCTACCCGCCAGATCGACGAACTGTGGCGGCAGCATCCGGAAAGCGAATCGCAGTTAGTGCTCGCCGAACGCGACTCCTTTCGCCAGACGAACCTCTTGATGCGGGGCGACTTCCTAAAACCTGGCCGGGCCGTCGAACCGGGCGTGCCCGCCTTCCTCAATGCCCTGCCCCCGAATGCTCCCAAAAATCGGCTGACCTTTGCCCAGTGGCTAGTGGATCGGCAAGCGCCCACCACCGCCCGCTCCATCGTCAATCGCCTCTGGCAGAGTTACTTCGGCACCGGCATCGTCGCTACCAGCGAAGACCTAGGCAAGCAAAGCGACACGCCCTCTCACCCGGAGCTATTCGATTGGCTGGCCGTCGACTTTATGGAACAGGGCTGGAGTTTGAAGAAACTGCACAAACAGATTGTCATGTCCGCAACTTACCAGCAATCGTCGCAAGTGACTCCGGAGTTACTGGAGAAAGATCCGAATAATCGCTTATTAGCCCGCGCTCCGCGCTTGCGAGTGGAGGCCGAGATAGTGCGTGACATCGCGCTCGCTTCCAGCGGCTTACTCAATCCCCGAGTCGGCGGACCCAGTGTCTATCCGCCCTCCCCGGAATTCCTCTACCAGCCCCCGGTAAGCTATGGCCCCAAGATCTGGAAGGAAGAGAAAGGGCTCGCCCGTTATCGCCGGGCCATGTACACCTTCAGCTATCGTTCGGTGCCCTACCCGGCCCTGCAGAACTTCGACGCGCCTAACGGCGACACATCCTGCGTCCGGCGTTCTCGCAGTAACACGCCGCTGCAAGCACTTACCACCCTAAACGAGCCCCTATTTATTGAGACCGCCCGCGCTCTTGCCCAAACGGCCATGCGCGAAGGCGGCAAGACCGATACGGATCGCCTGAGCTACGCCTTTCGCCGCGTGTTAACCCGGACACCGGAGGCGAAGGAGTCGACCGAGCTATTGGCGTTACTCGAGCGCCAAAAGGCCCGTTACGAAGGCGCTGGCGCGCATCTGGGCGAAGTGCAAGCCTGGACCGCCGTCTCGCGCGTGCTGCTCAATCTGGACGAAGCCATTACTAAGGAATAAGCAAAATGAACACCTCTTCCCGTCGTTGGTTTATGCAAGAGTGCGGGGTCGGTATGGGGGCGTTGGCGCTTCACCATTTGATGGCCGAGGCCGGTGTCGCGGCGACGGCCAGTGCAGATCCGCTCGCCCCCAAGAAGCCCCATTTCGATGGCAAGATCAAGCGCGTCATCTATCTCTTTATGGCCGGGGCACCCAGCCATCTGGAGCTATTCGACAACAAACCACAGCTCGCCAAATTCGACGGCACGCTGCCGCCTCCCGAGTTACTGAAAGGCTATCGGGCCGCCTTTATCAACCCGAACTCCACGCTGCTCGGCCCCAAGTTTAAGTACGTACGCTACGGCAAGAATGGCACCGAACTCTCCGAGTTACTGCCCCACACGGGAAAGATCGTTGACGACCTCACCATCGTCAAGTCGATGTCGACCGACGCGTTTAATCACGCACCTGGACAGTTACTGATGAACACCGGCAACATGATCTTTGGCCGGCCTAGCTTCGGCTCTTGGGTTACTTACGGCCTCGGCAGTGAAAGCCGCGACATGCCAGCTTTCGTCGTTTTCTCCACTGGCAAAAAAGGGCCCAGCGGCGGCAACTCCTGCTGGGGCTCAGGCTTCCTGCCGACCGTTTATTCGGGCGTGCAATTCCGCAACGTCGGCGACCCGGTGCTGTATCTCTCGAACCCGCCCGGCATCGATGAGCAGTTACAGCAAGAGACCTTCGCGACCCTAAAGCACATGAACCAGTTGCGCTTGGAAGCGATCGGCGACCCGGAAATCTCCACCCGTATCAGCTCCTTTGAAATGGCCTCGCGCATGCAAGTGGCCGCCCCAGAGCTGATGGATATCCGCAAAGAGCCCAAGCACATCCTCGAAGCCTACGGGGCCGAACCAGGCAAGCCTAGCTTCGCGAATAGCTGCCTAATGGCGCGCCGGCTGGTGGAACGCGGCACACGCTTTGTCCAGATTTTCCACGAGGCTTGGGATCAGCACGGTCAACTAACTCGCGACCTACCGATCAACTGCAAAGAGACGGACCAAGCCAGCGCCGCCCTGGTTACTGACCTGAAGCAGCGCGGCATGCTCGACGACACCCTCGTGCTCTGGGGCGGAGAATTCGGGCGCACTCCGATGACGCAAGGTGGCAACGATGGCCGCGACCATCATCCCAATGCCTTCACCATGTGGATGGCGGGCGGTGGCTTCAAACCCGGCGTCGTCTATGGCGAAA
>JAYVRS010000836.1:0-4114 GCA_043776185.1 Bryobacteraceae bacterium
ATCAGTAGTTGTCCTTCTTCTTGCATCCCCTGAGTCTTGGGGTTGTCAAGAGGACATTTCTACTTTGCTAAAAGGGACATTATCACTTTGCCGCCACAGGCATTGAAGGGATTGCCATCATAGATGTCGTAATAGACATTGAGCTGGCCGGTAAGGGTTTGTGGCGCGGCCAGTGGGTCGATGTAAAGGCTCCCGAGGCCGGCCAGCGAGCCTAGCACGCCACTGAAGACCTCGCTGTAGGGATTTGCATTGACGGGAGAGTTAACGCCGATGCGGTCAAGAACCAGGCCGCTCAGTGCCGCCGCGATGTCGGTAAAGGAACCGGTGCCGGCCACGCCACCAGGCTGCGATAGGGGGCAGGGCGTCACCTGCGCACCGAAGCAGAACTCTACCCTGTTCAAGAAATAGAAGTTGCTATCGCCGGGAGTCACCATAAACGTGAAACCCCAGCCCACGGTAGATCCGGGTGCGCCGGTAACATTTCCGTCCGCCGGATCGGTGACAAAGGTGAGTCCCCCAAACGAGGAAGTACTCCAGAGAAGAAGGCCAAAGAGGATGCGTTTCATATTTTCCTTAACAGATTTTCCGAACCGTGGCGCCGGCCACGGTTGTCCCGCGCACAGAAGTGTCTACTGCAACTGATTGTTGATTACCGCCGTGCCGGTGTTGACGCCCGCGTTCGCCGTGTAGGGCATCGTCAGCCGGAAGCGGGCGGTGGCGGCACATCCCGCGAAGTTGATCGTCACTAGGGAAGTGGCGGATCCCGTGCCCGTGATGCTGCCCGCGTTCACGACGGGGATTGGGGTCACGACGACGGGCGCACAAGCGGGCCCCAGCGTCTGGGTGAGCGAAAAACCGGTGATGGCCATGGAACTCGCGTTGCCGGGGCCGCTATTGGTAAAGATCACCGGCCAAACCCGCGCGTTCGAAGGCCCGGATTTGACCCCTAGCGCCGCGCTGAGCGTGGTCGCGCCGGCGGGCGCGAAGCTGCCTGTCACTGTTTTGGCCGCGTCCATGGTCACCGCGCAAGTGCCAGCACCCGTGCAACCGCCGCTCCACCCGGTAAAGGTGTTGCCCGCCAGGGGCACGGCCGTCAAAGTTACCAGCGCGCCATTGGCGTAGGTGGAAGTGCAAGTCGTCGCGCAGGATTGGTTGCCATAGTTCACCGTTCCCAAGCCTGCCGGTGCCGCGGTCACCGTCAGCACCGGCGGCGCGAAGCTTGCGGTGACGGACTTCGGCCCGTCCATACTCAGCGTGCAGGTCCCCGTGCCGGTGCACGCCCCGCTCCAGCCGCTGAAGGTGGCCAGGGGCGATGCGGTGACGGTGACCGAAGTGCCAGCGTCATAAAATGTGCCGCTGGCTGGCGAGACCATGCCGCCGGATCCCGCCACGGTGGTCAATGAATACTGCGTCTTGAAGCTCGCCGTATAGACGGCCGCCGCCGAGGGAGCGGTGAGCGAGCGCGAAGCGTTGGTAGAGGCATCTTCCCATTGGGTGAAGACGTATTGGGTGCCCAAGGTGCCCGCCTGGAGCGAAGAGAAGTTCAGCAGGCACGAGGACCCTGGCGTCCAAGTCAGAGCGGAGGAGGTGGTGTAGGCGAGGCCAGGCTCGCAGCCTGCGCCGGTGGAAGAGAAGATCCGTCCGCTGGGCGAGGAATTCACGGTGACATTCACGACTGACGGCGGAAGCACGAATACATAGGCTGCGCCGGCATTGAATCCCAAATCATCGGGCGTACCGTTGACCCCCAGCGTGGAGCTGGATTCGAAGTTCGCACCGACGAGAACTGTGTCGCCGCTCACGGCTACGGCGTCGCCGAAAAAGTCACCGGCCTGCGCCGTCCCTACCGCCGCCGGTTTCAGGTACGCTCGTTGGCTCCATGCGCCCGCACTGCGCACAAACACGTACGCCGCTCCAGCCGAACTGGCCAATTCATTGGGTGTGGTGTTGACGCCCAGCGTCGAGCTGTCCTCTCCTGGCGCACCCACCACCACCGTGTCGCCGCTGATCGCCACCGAGAGGCCGAAGATGTCTGTGCGTTCGGTCGTCCCCACTGCGGCGGGTTTCAGGTACGCCTGTTGGCTCCATAAGGGCACAGGCCCTGACGTGTTGCGCACAAACACATACGCCGCACCGGCCGCGCTGGCCGATTCATTGGGCGTGCTGTTGATCCCCAACGTGGAACTATCTTCGCCGTTGGCGCCCACGACCACGGTGTCGCCGCTCACTCCGACCGACCGGCCGAACCCATCGCCGGCTTGCGTGGTTCCGACGGCCCCTGGCTTCAGGTATGCCTGTTGGAACCATAGGGGCACCGGCCCCGACGTGTTGCGCACAAACACGTATGCCGCGCCTGCGGAACCGGCCAACTCATTGGGTGTACTGTTGACCCCCAGCGTCGAGCTCGCTTCGAAAGGTGCCCCCACGACGACCGTGTCCCCGCTTACGGCTACCGATAGTCCGAAGTAATCACCCGCCTGAGTGGTCCCCACGGCCACGGGGCTTAGCCGCGCCTGCTGGCTCCATACGCCCCGAGAGCGCACGAACACATACGCCGCCCCGGCATCGGCTTCCACGGTTGCGGGGGGAGTAATGGAATATTCCTGATTGGAACCCACCACCAACGTGTCCCCGCTTAGGGCGACGGAAACACCGAACTGATTTCCCGTCTGGTCCTCAAACGGCGGCGTGGCCAGCGTCGGTTTCAGGTAAGCTTGTTGGCTCCATACTCCCGCCGTCCTCACGAACACATAGGCCGCCCCGGCCCCGGGAGCCAACTCGTCAGCGCTGCTGTTCACCCCCATCGTGGAGCTCGCTTCCTTATAAGCTCCCACCACCACCGTGTCACCGCTCACTGCTACCGAACCACCGAACTGGTCGCCATCTTGTGTGCTGCCGACGGCCGCCGGTTTCAGGTACGCCTGCTGGCTCCACCCTCCCGCCGTCCGCACAAAGACGTACGCCGCGCCAGACGTAGATGACAAATCGTTCGGTGAGCCGTTGATGCCCAGCGAAGAACTATTTTCGCGAGGGGCCCCCACCACTACCGTGTCACCGCTCACCGCGACTGCCGCCCCAAAATTGTGGCTGTTCTGCGTGGTGGCCACCGCGCCCGGCTTCAGGTATACCTGCTGCGTCGCCGCAGCCGCTACCGGATCGATGGTGACCGGGTAAACTGCGGCCTGCTCGTCGATGGCCAGCACCAGCCCGTCAGCCGAGCGCGTAAAGCTGGCGGCCAGTTGTCGACCGGCAGCATCCATCACTCGGAGCCCGCGATAGTTCACCCGCGCGGCTCCCTGGGCATCATGGAAGGCGATGTCGCGACCGTCTGAAGAAATTCGCGGCCGCAGCGTGCCCACGATACCAAGATGCAGCTTTAAGCGCGCACCGAAAACGCGCTGGCCGGGACGCGCCTGGAGGGTGAAGCCATGTTCGAGCCCACTGCTGCCGTTGATGAACCATTCGCTGATGGTGGAATCCCATTGATATTGAAACTTCTCGATGTCCGCAATGGCTTTTGCGGTGCCGACCGTCCGCAGCTCACCCGGGAAGCCGTAGCTTTGCAACTCGAGCCCCCAGTGCCAGTCGGCTTTGTCGGGCACCACCTCGAAATGCCGGCCATTGAATCGCGTAAGCCACTGCTGATCCAAGTTACGCGCGACATGCTCGCCGTCCTTGACGGGAAGGGCCGCCCGCCGATGGCGGTCGTATTCGGCCCGGATTTGCGCCCAATCGGTGGGCCCGAGGCTCTTGGGCGTGTCGGCTAGGGCGTTGAGGCCGAGCCATAGGCAGGCGAGGAGGGTGTTTTTCATTCTGGGTTCTCGTGTTCTATTGCGCAATCGAGACACAACTGTGCGAAAAAATATGCCTATGTCGCCGGACGGCTTCCCAGGGAAAGACAGGATGCACCACAATGGCATTCACGCACCTTTTTAGCCCGTCGTGATAAACTATGCGAATTCGTCATGGATTCCTCCCTTACCCTCTTGCTCAATCTCGCCCAGCAAGGTGATCGTAGTGCGGAGAGCCGCGCGCTCAATGCGGTGTATGACCGGCTGCGGACGATGGCGCGATCCTTGCTGAGCCGGGAACGCCGCGGGCATACGCTACAGGC
>JAYVRS010000837.1:0-4110 GCA_043776185.1 Bryobacteraceae bacterium
GCGACGTTGAAGATCACCTGGATCGCGCGCGCCTGGAAGCGCGAATTCAGCAAGCTGCCCACGATCGCCATTGAGCTGCCCATGGCCAACGTCTCGCCCAGGCTCATCTCCAAAACGCCGATCAGCACGAAGACGTAGCTTACGGACAGGCTACCCATGATCCCCGGCAGTTTGATCTTCAGGCTCGATCCCATTAAGCCGAACATCAGCAAGGCGATAAACTTCATCGGGACGCGGCACTCCCACGCTACGCCGCCGGTCACCGCCGCGGCGGCGCCCAAAGCACACATCAGGCCGATGTAAATCTGAGCCTTCAACCAAGCTCCTTCGGCGAGATCAGAATCTCCAGTCGCACTAAGTGGTTATCGGCGTTAGCGTACCGAAGCGTTAACCGCATTAGCTGGGTCCAGCGGCACAGGTGCCGAGGGCAATCGGTAGTGCTCGATCGCCTTCAGTAGCCGTTGAGTCGCCGAGTGTTGCGGCCCCGAGAACATCTGCGCCGTATCGCCTTGTTCCACCAGATGGCCCGCTTCCAGAATCGCCACCCGCTGACACAACGAAGCCACCGTCATCAAGTCATGCGAAATGAACAAGATGGCCGTCCCATGCTCGCGGTTCACCCGGCGAAACAGGTCCAGCACCTCGGCCACTGTCACCGAATCGAGCGCACTGGTCGGCTCATCGGCAATCAACAAAGCCGGACGGTGCAGTAGCGCCAAACCCACCAGCAACCGCTGCGCTTGCCCCACGCTCAATTGGCCGGGGTAGCGCTTCAAAAACGCGTCGTCCGCCGGCAAACTCACCGCCGTCAAAGCCTCCATCGCCCGGCCTCGCCAAGCTCCACTCGCGTGCGCCCGCCACGCGTCAGCGAAGTGTCCCCCCAATGTCAGCGCCGGGTTCAACGAAGCCACCGGACTCTGCGGCACCAGCGCCATCTCCCGTCCCCGCACCCGCCGCCATTCGCGCTCCGGCAGCGCCAGCAGATTGCGCCCCCGCCACCACACCTCGCCCTCCGCCTTCCCGCCCTTCAAACCAATTAACCCCAACAAAGCCAAACCCAGCGTACTTTTGCCCGACCCCGACGGCCCAATCAGCGACAGAATCTCGCCCTCCGCCATCGCGATCTCCACCTCATGCAAAGCCGACGGCTTGTTCGCGTAATGCACGCTCAGCTTGGTCTTTAAGATCAACGCGAGCTCCGGTAGACGCCCGACCCCTGCAGCTCAATCTGCTCGGCATTCGAGAATACGTGCGGAAACAGCACCGTTACCAGCGAATTCCTCACCGACGGATGCACTGCCGAAAGGACGTTCTTGTGTACCAGATACAGCACCGGCGCTTGCTCATACACGATGGCCTGCACACGGTCGAACAGCTCTTTGCGCTTGGCCAGCACCGTCGTGCGCGATTGGGCCATCACCAGCTTGTCGATCTCGGCCTCCCACGGTGTCTCCGGCTTCGCTTGCTGCGGATTCCATTGGTGCTGCGCCGCGCTCGACAGCCACACGTTCATCTGCCCATTCGGATCCTGGTCGACGTTGGTGAGCCCCAGTAAGCACGCCTCGTAGTTGTAGCCGCGCGTCAGGCGCTCAATCAACGACGGAAAGTCGAGCGTCACTACGTTGACGCGGATGCCGATCTCGCCCAAATCCGCCTGGATCATCGACGCCAGCCGCTCGCGCGTCTTGTTCCCCGCATTGGTGACAATTGAAAACTCCACGCGATGGCCCCCCGCATCATAGAGCCCATCGCTTTGCTTGCGAAACCCCTCTTTTTGCAGCTTGGCCAAGGCCAGCGTCGGCGCATAGGCCTGGGCTTTCAGCTTCTGGTTGAACCACACCGCATTGCCCGGCGACACCGGACCCACGCCCGGCACGGCCAAGCCCTTCATCGCGATCTTCGCGAGATCCTCCCGCCGAATCGACTCCGAGACCGCGCGCCGGAAAGCCGTCGAACGAAACCAGGCCAGCTTATAGGCCGGAATCGGCGCTTTGGCCACCTGGTTAAACCACAGTTGCTCGCTCTCGAGCGACACGCCCGCGTTGCGCACCGCCTCCGGCATCTGCCCGGCCAAGGCTTGATAAACATCGGGGTCCACTTTGTTGATCAGGTGGATCTCGCCGCGCTTGAAGCGCAACACTTCCAAATCCCGATTGGCCGTGATATCCATCCGAATCTGATCCACGCGCGGCAAGGCATGCCCTTGCGCATCGTGTGCCCAGTAATTCGGATTCCGGTCCAAAATCACGTATTGGCCAGCCTTGTACTCGGCGACATGAAACGGGCCCAGCACCGCCTTCTCGCGCAACGGGGACTTCGCCGACAAAATCGCCAAGCCGTCAATCAGCCGTTCCCAACCCGCCACCACGCCCGCAAAATGCACCGTCACCTGGTTCTTGCCGGTCACCTCGGCGCGCGGCGCTTGCTCGCCCTGCCGCAGCGAATCGGTAAAACCAGACCGGATCTCCGCCACCTGCCCGAAGGTATAAACCACGTCCTCCGGTGTCAAGGCCGTGCCATCGGAGAACCGCACGCCCTCGCGCAACTGAAACTGCACTGCCAAGCCGCCATTTACCACTTTCCATTTAGTCGCCAGCGCCGGCTCCGGCAACTGCGTCTTCCGGTTGATCTTCAGCAGCGAGCCCGCCGTCAGAAAACGCACCGTCTCCGACGAATCATCGTCCGCCTTCAAGGGATGAAAGCTCTTCGGCTCCGACCGCAAACAGAACTTCAACACCGATAAGTCGGCCGCCCCCATCGGAAGCGCGACGAGCACTAAGATCAACGCCAACCAAGCTCTCATGAAGATCCTTCTTTCGGGGGCAACAAAAATTCGCACGCGCAAACCGTGGCCGCCAGCAGTAAGGCGGGTGCCGCCAAGCCCACCCAATTGGCGGACGATGGCAAATGGGTCAGCTCTTTCAGCAAGCTGCCCAGCGAAGGCAGCGGTTCCGCCACGCCCAAGCCCAGCAGGCTCAGATTGGCTTCGTCCAGGATGAATCCCGGGACCGCGAGAATGAACTGCGTGCGCAGTACGGGCCATAAATTCGGTAACAAATGGACAAACAACACTCGCGTCCGGCTGCATCCGGCAGCCAATGCGCGCAGGACATAGTCCGAATTCAAATGCGTCTGGCAAGCGCCGCGAATCACCCGCGCCGAGCCCGCCCAACCCAGCAGACCCAACAGCAGAAACGTAATCATGACGCTCGAAATCGGCGACACATTCAGCGGCAGCACCGCACGCGCCGTAATCAGCACCAGAAAGATCGGCACCGAGATCATCAGGTCAATCAACATCGACACGCCACGATCCCACCAGCCCCCAAACCAGCCGGCCGAGAGGCCCAGTAGCGCCGCCAAAGCAATGGCCAAAACGCTCGCCGCCGGGGCCAGTAACAAAGAAACCCGCGCCCCGGCCAGCAAACGCGACGCGCGGTCACGCCCCAGCTCATCGGTCCCCAAAAAGTGCTTCGCGCCGGGCAGCGCATCGGTCTCCTCGCGAAACTGCTGGTCATAGCGCGCCGGCACCAGAAACTCACCGGCCAACGCCGCCAAGGCCAAGGCGATCAACAAACTGGCGGCCAGCCGCTTCATCGCCCGCCCCTGGTGCGCAAGATGAACTGTGAAGCCAAGTCGGTCATCGCGTTGGCCGACACTGTCAGCACCCCCACCAGGAACGTCATGCCCACCAGCAGCGGCAAGTCGCGCGCCAGGGCCGCCTGCAACGCCAACTGACCCACGCCCGGCAGGTCGCAGATCGTCTCCAGCAGAATCGCCCCGCCGAACGCCGCATTCACGCTCAAGCCCAGTATCGCGAGCAAAGAAGGCCCCGCCGGCCACAACACATATCGCCCCAGTAACCGCATCGCCGAAAGCCCCCGCGCCTGCGCCGCCAGCGCATAGCTGGTTCCCGCGTTCTGTTTAAAGAGCCCCCGCGCATAGGAGAACAGCCGGGGGAACAAAGCCAGCGAAAGGCCCAATGCTATCGGGCCTTGGCCAATCAGAATCAGCAACGCTACCAAGCCCGCTGGGATCGCTATCAACCCCGCCGCCAGCAGATTCAGCCCACCGTCCACCTTCGGCCAAGCCACGTTCGCCAGCGCCAGC
>JAYVRS010000838.1:0-4103 GCA_043776185.1 Bryobacteraceae bacterium
CCGTGTACGAAGCGCAAGGTTACGGCACGCTGATGAAGCAGGCCGATCCGGCGCAGGCGGCGCCGTACTTTGAGCGCGGTTGCGACCGGATCTACGCAGACCGCCGGTAACTTCCCCCAAGCTCCGGCGGTAGCGGTACCGGCGAACTTCGCGGCACCGCCACCCGCCGCGCCCGGCCTGGATCCGGCGGCTCAAGAGGCTTTGACGGCCGCTTTAAACGACCTGAGAGCCGATTCGGCGTCCGAGACCGCGTTTCGGCAGTTTGTGCGGCTACGATTGCGTTCTGCTAGTGTTCCGGTGGGTGACGAGATGAAGCAGCAGGTGGAGTCCACTGGACCGTTGGCTTATAGTCTGTCGGCCTCACAGGCTAAGCGCGTGGTTCATCAGGAGGCTCAAGCCTGGGCGGCTTTGCAGCCCAAAATCACCGTCTACCGCGATACTTTTGCCGCCTTCGTGCAGGACAGTAAGATGAGCGCAAAAGAGCGTGGCGCTCTGCGGACGCTCGCGAAGAATCTGAGCCTAACTGAGGCGGATGTGAAGAGTATCGAAGCCGGCGTGAAATTTACAGAATGAAGTAGGTAGGTGGCCGGGTGCGGCGGTTTTCTGCCAAGTTCAGCGCGGAATGTAACCCCCGATGAAGATCGGCGATTTCCTCTGTTGAGAGGATTGCAGCTTTTCTCAGCCGTGCGAAAGTTTACCCCCAATTATCATCGGGTGCCGCACGGGCTGTCGTTGGCCGAGGCCACGAAAGGTACAAAGCAAGCTGCCACAGTACTAGCGCTCTGACCGCGTATTTTCTAACTTCTCTCTTAGGCCGCTTCATAGCCCACGGCGTCAGTCTTAGCTGAGAAGCCGTGGGGCAGGACCAGGTCTAAAATATGCCCCACAGTCCCGTGAGCTGTGGGGTGCCCAAGCGGTTAGAGTATATCGTTACTCGAGGATGCAGACTTCTTTTAGGTTGCGGTAGTCTTCGGCGAAGTCGAGGCCATAGCCGACCACGAATTCGTCGGGGATTTGGAAGCCGACGTAGTCTACTTTGACGGGGCGGAGGCGGCGCTCGGGTTTGTCGAGTAAGGTGGCGATGCGGAGGGTGCGGGGTTGGCGGGCCGCGAGGAGGCTTTGCAGGTAGGTGAGGGTGACGCCGCTATCGACGATGTCCTCGACGATGACCACGTCGGCGCCGGCGATGGAGACGTCGAGGTCTTTGAGCAGTTGGACTTCGCCGGAGGTGCTTTTGCCGCGTCCGTAGCTGGAGACGCCGATGAACTCGATGCGGGCGGAGCGGCGGATGGCACGGGCGAGGTCGGCCATGAAGATGAAAGAGCCCTTCAGGATGCCGATTAGATAGATGGGTCGGTCGCCGGGAAAATCTTCGTCAATCTGCTGGCCGATTTCGGCGACGCGCTGCTGAATGCGGTCGGCGGAGATGAGCACGCGCAGGGTGGCAGGGTCGCGAAGGATGGTTAAGGGAGTGGCATTTAGCATGGGTGGCCTCAGTTCTCAAGCTTGGGGGTTTCCTGTCAGTGTAGTATGATTCAGCCAGGAGACCTTTACCCTGTCCAACTGGCTCGTTGCGGCCAAAGCCGCCGATTCGAAGAAGGCGATCAACCTGCGGGTTCTCGACCTGCGCGAAGTAACCACCTTTACGGACTACTTCGTTATTTGCTCTGCGTCCAACTCACGCCAAGTGCAAGCCATTGCCAATGAAATTCAGCAGCAGCTGAATGAAATGGGTGAGCGGCCCACGAACGTGGAGGGTTTGGAGAACGCGGAATGGGTCCTGATGGACTATGGCGACCTAGTGGTGCACGTCTTTTCGGAAGGCGCGCGCGCCTATTATGATCTGGACCGCCTTTGGCGCACCTCCAAGGACGTGACCATTGAAGGCGTGACGTCAGCGGCGCCGGTGGGGGCCTAGAGGGCTCTATTCGAAGAGCTTGATCTGGTCGGGCACGGTGGGCTTGGCCTTCCTTTGTTGGCGCAGTTGACCGCTGCCGACCACGCCTAAGACCAACAATTCCTTCAAGGCGACGCGGGGGAGGAAGAGTTTTTGGGCGTTTCCGCCGGGGTCCGGGGGAACGACCGTAAAACCGAGTGTCTCTAAATCCAACAGGCGATTGGGGAGCAAAGCCTCCATGGTGTCGCCATCACGCCAGACGAAGCGAATCCAAAGTCCTTCCTGCTTGGGCCGGGAGGCGAAGCTTCGCTTTTCGAGCACTTTGTCCGGGTGGTCCCAATCTCTAACAAAACAAACACTTTTTATGTCGGCGTAGGGTAGGATGGTGACGTTGCCGTGGGGGGTTAATAGCTCCAGCCCCTCTGGCTGGAGGTAGGTGGCAGGCTGGACAAAGCCGGTGAGAAGCTCCCGGTCGAAGCGGATGCAGGTGACTTTTTTATTCGTCGAGACGGCCAAGCGAGCACCTAAATCCTTTGAAATGTTTCAAACAGTTTCGCGCTTATTGTATCATTGGGTCCAGGTGATGCGGTTTTTCCTGATTTGGGACGGGCCGCTGAGGTTGGCCCCAGCGGGCATCTAAATGAAAAAAGCGCCGCGAACGGCTTCAGAGTCCCCCGCGCCCCTGCCGGTTTCGATCCGGGCCTATCTCGATTTCTGCCGGATCGAGAAGGGTCTCGCTGTGCTTACGGTAGACGCTTATACTCGTGATCTTAAACAGTTTCATCTATGGTGCACGACGCAGGGAACAGCTGCGGAAGTGCCGAGCGACGAGCACCTGCGACGCTACCTGGATTCCCTTTACGATTCCGGGATGGCGGGGCGTTCCATCGGCCGCCACCTCGTGAGTCTGCGCAACTTTTACCGCTTCCTGCTGGCGGAGAATCAGATTTCCCACGATCCGACGGCGTTGATTCCTTTGCCGCGGCATGGGACCGGGTTGCCCAAATATTTGAATCGGCAGCAGGTGGAGAAGATTACATCGGCGGCCGTCGATCCGCCGTCGCAGTCGACTAACTTGCGGGACCAAGCCATGTGCGAGCTGTTGTACGCTTCAGGGCTGCGGGTGTCGGAACTTTGCCGGTTGGAGAGCGCCGATTTGAATGCCGAGCTGGGCGTTTTGCGGGTGATGGGCAAGGGGAACAAGCAGCGGATGGTGCCGGTGGGCAAGCAGGCGCTGGCGGCGATTGCAGAGTATCTGAGGACGGCGCGACCGCAGTTGCTGAAAAGCCGGGTGTCGAAGTTTTTGTTTGTAAGCGCGCGCGGCGGTCCGCTGACGCGGCAGGGTTTTTGGAAGGCGCTGGGGCTTCGCGGCCGCCGGGCCGGTATTTTTGAGGGGCTGAGTCCCCATGTATTACGGCACACTTTCGCCACGCATTTGCTGGAAGGTGGCGCCGACCTCCGCAGCGTGCAGACGATGCTCGGCCACGCCGACATCTCGACCACGCAAATTTACACCCACGTTGCGCGATCCCGGCTTCGCCAGGTCGTCGACGAACACCATCCGCGCGCTCAGCGTGCGCGTTCTCCGCTGCTGGCCAGCCCGGCGGAACCCGCGAAAGGATCCCCATGAGTGATTTTATGTTTATGCTCGAGAGCCGTTTGAGCTCCGAGCAAAATGCGGCATTTAATGCCGTGACGGCGGCGGCCGATGCGGAGAATAGTTTGTTTCTCACGGGTGGCGCCGTGCGTGACTTACTGGGTCATTTTCCGATTCGGGATCTTGACTTTACATTAGAGGGTTCGCCGAATAAGCTGGCGAAAGATCTGGTGAAGACGGCGGGGGCGGTGCTGGTGGCCGAAGATGGTCACCGGAAGAGTGTGGAGTTACTTTTTCCGGGTAACGTGACGGTGGAGATTTCGATGTCGCGGTCGGAGCGATTTGGCAAGCCGGGGGCGAGGCCGGTGGTGGCGCCCGGGCCGATTTATGACGACTTGAAACGCCGCGATTTTACGATTAACTCCTTGGCCCTCTCGCTGAACCGGGCGTCGCGCGGGCTGCTGATCGATCCAAATAACGGGTTGGGCGATTTGGAGCTTAAGCAGTTACGCACGGTGAGTAACTATGCTTTCTACGACGACCCAAGCCGCATTCTGCGTCTGTTTCGTTTTCAGGCACGTTTTGGCATGACGCTGGACGAGCGCACGG